>NZ_DCXA01000275.1:4628-6491 GCF_002328915.1 Aquabacterium sp. UBA2148 | reverse complement strand
GAGCCGATGTTGAGCTCGGCGATCTCGCGGATGGGCGTGGCCGAGAAGAAGTAATCGGTGAATCCGTCGGTCTCGTAGACCAGCTTGCGATAGGCGGCCATGCTGACTTCTGACAGGGATTGCGCTGCCTGCAGAAAGGTGCTCGGCACGGGGCGAGGGGGTTTGAGCAGGCTGGCCTCCAGCATGGCCGCAACCAGGGTTTCGAGGTTGCGCCGCCCGATGTCGGGGTTGGCGTACTTGGAGGCGATGACCTCGCCTTGTTCGGTCAGCCGGATCTGTCCGTTCACCGTGCCCGGGGGCTGGGCAAGGATGGCCTGGTGTGATGGGCCGCCTCCACGCCCCACGGTGCCGCCTCGCCCGTGGAACAGGCGCAGCCGGATGCCATGGTGGTTTTGCAGCTGGTCAAACAGGGAAACCAGCCTGATCTCAGCCTGGTAGAGCTCCCAGTTGCTGGTGAAATAGCCACCATCCTTGTTGCTGTCGCTGTAGCCCAGCATGATGTCCTGCTCGCCCCCCGAGCGCTGGACGAGCTCAGCGATGCCAGGTACCGCGTAAAAGCCGCGCATGATGCCCTCTGCGTGACGCAGGTCGGCGATGGTTTCGAACAAGGGCACCACGATGAGCTCGACCTTGGCGTCATGGCTGTGCAAGGTCCCATGCATCAGGCCGCATTCCTTTTGCAGGAGCAGAACCTCCAGCAGGTCGCTGACGGTTTCGGTGTGCGAAATGATGCAGTGGCGCAAGGCTTGTGGGCCATAGCGGCGGCGGGCTTGGGCAGCGGTCTCGAAGATGGCCAGCTCACCTTGAGCCAGGTCGGAGTAGACCGTCTGGTGAACACGCAGCGGGCGAGCCTCATTGAGCAGGCGCCGCAGCAGGGCCTGTTTGGCATCTTCGTCCAGGCCCGGGTAATCTGGCTCGACCTCGGCCTTGGCCAGCAGCTCGGCGATCACGAGCTCATGCTGGTCCGAGCTCTGGCGCAGATCGAGCGTGGCCAGGTGAAAGCCGAAAACCTGCACGGCGCGCACCAGGGGGCGAACGCGAAGGTCCGCGATGGCCGATGCGTGGTGGGCGCGCAGCGAGGCGTCCACGGTTTGCAAGTCGTCCAGGAAGTCTTCGGCTTGCAGGTAAGGGGCTTCGGGCGCCACGGCGTGGCGCAAGGCCTCGGTGCCCGTCAGCTCTTGCAGCGTGGCGGCCAAGCGGGCGTAGACGCCAGTGAGGGCGCGGCGATAGGGCTCGTCGCTGCGGTGCGGGTTGTGGTCGGGCGAGCGATCGGCCAAGGCGCGCATCTCTGGTGTGACCTGGATCAGGTGCCCTGACATCGACAGCTCTGCGCCCAGTTCGTGGATCTCGCGCAGGTAGTGGCGCAGGGCCACTTCGCTTTGACGGGACAGGGCCAGGCGCATGGTCTCTGCCGTGACGTTGGGGTTGCCGTCGCGGTCACCGCCGATCCAGTGACCCATGCGCAGGAAGGGGGCGATGTTTCGGTCGGGCAGGGCGGCTTCGATTTGCTCGTACAGGCGCGGGATCTCCCGCAGGAAGGTCAGCGGGTAGTAGCTCAGCGCATTTTCAATCTCATCGGCAACCGTGAGCTTGGTGTAGCGCAGCATGCGCGTTTGCCAAAGCTGCGTGACACGGGCGCGCAATGCTTGTTCGACTTCGCGAGCCCCGTCCGCCGAGGCATGGTCCAGCCTCGTGAGCAGTTCCGCCACCGATCGCTCGGCATCCAGGATCGACTTGCGTTGCACCTCCGTTGGGTGCGCCGTCAGCACCGGTGACAGGTAAGCGCCTCGCAGCAACTTGGCCACGTCGTCGGCCCGAACTCCTGAGGGGTCCAGCCGCGCCAGCGCGGCGGGGATGGAGCCC
>NZ_DCXA01000275.1:1100-4564 GCF_002328915.1 Aquabacterium sp. UBA2148 | reverse complement strand
GCGCGGCGGGGATGGAGCCCGTGGCAGGTCGCGCACCGGCTTGGCTCGCCTGGCGAACCTGGTGGCGGTCCTCTGCCAGGTTGGCCAGGTGCGAGAAATAGCTGAACGCGCGGATGACCGACACGCTTTGGTCTGCCGACAGGTTGTTGAGCAGGCGGTCAAGGGCTTTGCCGGCCTGTGCGTCCTTTCGCCCTCTGTAGGCAACCGCCAATTGCCGAATTTTTTCGATCAGCTCGAAGGTGGCTTGCCCCTCCTGCTCACGGATGACGTCCCCCAACAACTTGCCCAGCAGGCGGATGTCGCGCAGCAGCGGGGCGATGACGGCATTCGCGGCGGACTTGGCCCCGGTCTGGGGGCGTGTGGTGGCCGTTGTAGTGGTTTTGCGTTGCGTCATGAGAAAGGAGGGCTGGCCGATGGATGCAGGGGTGCATCAAACATCGTGCCAGCCCTCCCGTCAGCGCGGTCATGTCCGAGCCGACAACTGGGTCAAAGCGACCGCTCAGTGCGTCATTTCATCAACAGATTGGGCAGCCACAGCGACAGGGGCGGGTAGTACGTCACCAGCACCAGGAAGCCCAGCATCGTCAGCAGCCAGGGCCACACGGCGACCGTCAACTCGGTGATGCCCATTTTGGTGATGCCCGAGGCCACGTACAGGTTCAGCCCCACCGGTGGGTGGCACATGCCGACTTCCATGTTCACCACGATCAGGATGCCGAAGTGCACCGGATCGATCCCCAGCTTGACGGCCACCGGGAACAGGATGGGCGCCATGATCAGCACGATCGACGACGGCTCCATGAAGTTGCCGGCCACCAGCAGCAGGATGTTGACCACCAGCAGGAAGGCGATCGGGCCCAGGCCCATGTTCACCAGCCAGTCGGCCAATTGCTGCGGGATGTTCTCGTTGGCCAGCACGAAGCTGAACAACACGGCGTTGGTGATGATGTAGAGCAGCATCGCGCTCATGTTGGCCGAGGCCAGCAGCACGCGCGGCACGTCTTTGAGGCCCATGTCCTTGTAGACGAACACGGCCACGATGAAGGCGTAGACGGCGCTCATGGCGGCGGCTTCGGTCGGCGTGAACAGGCCGGTGTAGATGCCGCCCATGACCACGACGATGAGCAGCAGGCCCCACATCGATTCGCGCAGTGCCTTGATGCGTTGCGCGAACGTCGCCTTGGGCATGCGCGGGTAGCCGAACTTGCGGGCGCGCCACCAGGTGGTCAGGCCCAGCAGGCTGGCCAGCATCAGGCCCGGGATCACACCGGCCATGAACAGGGCGCCCACCGAGGTGTTGGTCGACACCGAGTACATCACCATCACGATGGACGGCGGGATGAGGATGCCCAGTGCGCCCGAGGTGGTGATCACGCCGGCGCCGAACTTGTTCGGAAAGCCCGCCTTGACCATCGCCGGCAGCAAGATGGAGCCGATGGCCACCACCGTCGCGGGCGAGGAGCCCGACACGGCGGCGAACAGCGCGCAGGCCACCACGCCGGCCAGGCCCAAGCCACCGTGCCAGTGGCCGACCATGCTGGTGGCGAAGTTGATCATGCGCTTGGCGACCCCACCGTGGGTGAGGAAGTTGCCCGCCAGGATGAAGAACGGGATCGCCATGATCTCGAACTTCTCGATGCCGGTGAACAGCTTGAGTGCGACCGACTCGATGGGCACGTCCGTGAACCCGAAGATGAAGGTCAGGACGGTCAGGCCCAGGGAAATGGAGATCGGCATGCCGGTCAGCATGAGGACCAGCAGCAGGGTGAAAATGATGATGCCACTCATGGTTGTCTCCTTCAGGCCTTGGCTTGTTCGGCTTCTTCGTCCAGGCCGTCCACGTGTCCGTGGTCGTGGTGGGGCAACTCGCCGGTTCGGGCGAAGTTCCAGGCCACCTGCAGGAAGCGGAAACACATCAGCGAAGAGCCCAGCGGGATGGCGCTGTAGATGATCCAGGTCGGCCACTCCAGGTCAGGCGTGGTGGGGCCTTCGATCATTTCGGAGACGTCCATGCCCAGGAAGCTGTGGAAGGCGAAGTTCGCGCCGTTGTGCCAGACGAAGCCTGCCCCCATGGCCGCGATGGCGCCGGTGAACAACGCGCCAGCCAGCAGCCCGAACAGCACGAATTTCTTGCGGTTGCCGGGGCTGAGTTGGTTGATCAGCACGTCGACGCCGACGTGGATGCCGGTGCGCACGCCGTAAGCCGCGCCGAACTTGGCCATCCACACGAACAGGTAGATGGTGGCTTCTTGTGCCCAGGCCAGGTTCAGGCCGAGCAGCCAGTCTTGCAGCGGGGTGTTGAAACCCACGGCATAGCGGTGCACCACCGAGACGAAGATGATCAGGGTGGCGGCGCCCATCAGGGTCGCGATCAGCCACTCCTCCAGGTGATCGAGCCATTTCATGATGGGCTCTCCTTGGGTGAGGTCAACAGGTGTCGAAAAAAGGCCCACGTCACGCGTGGGCCAGCAGCGCGGTCAGCCCACGTCGATCACATCTTGGTGGGATCGAAGTTGGTGACCTTGTAGATCTCGTTGATGGTCTCTTCGCCGATGCGCGAGGACATCTGCTTGTGCACCGGGAACATCGCCTTCTTGAGCAGGAAGCGCTCGCCCAGGGTGGGCTGGTAGATGGTGGTCTTGCCGGCGGCCTTGACCTTGGCCAGGGCGTCCTGGTTGTCCTGGAAAGCGACGTCGTTGGCCACCTTGGTGGACTCGACCATGGCCTTGTTCAGCGCGGCGCGCACGTCGGCGGGCAGCCCGTCCCAGAACTTCTTGTTGACCACAACCGCGTAGCCCAGGTAGCCGTGGTTGGTGATGCTCAGGTGCTTCTGCACTTCATGCATCTTTTGCGTGTAGAGGTTGGACGGCGGGTTCTCGGTGCCATCGACCACGCCGGTCTGCAGCGCCTGGTAGGTTTCCGAGAAGGCCAGCACCTGGGGCAGGGCGCCCACAGAACGCATCTGCGCGTCCAGCACCTTGGAGGACTGGATGCGCATCTTCACGCCCTTGTAGTCCTCGGGCGACTTCAGCGGCTTGTTGGCCGACATCACCTTGAAGCCGTTGTCCCAGTAGGCCAGGCCGGTGATGCCGCGCGACTCGAGCTTCTTGAGCAGCTTGGCGCCCACAGGGCCTTGCGTGACAGCGTGCAGGTCGTTGTAGTCGTCGAAGATGAAGGGCAGGTCGAACGCTTCGAATTCCTTGACGCCCAGCGGGGCGAACTTCGACAGCGACGGCGCCAGCATCTGGACCGAGCCCAGTTGCAGCGCTTCCATCTCTTCCTTGTCCTTGTAGAGCTGGCTGTTGGGGTAGACCTCGACCTTGACTTTGCCCTTGGTCAGCTCGGCCGCGCGCTTGGCGAAGAACTCGGCGGCCTTGCCCTTGGGCGTGTCGACGGCCACCACGTGGCTGAACTTGATGATGATCGGGCTTTGCGCGAAAGCAGTCGGCATCAGGGCGGCGGTG
>NZ_DCXA01000275.1:0-1044 GCF_002328915.1 Aquabacterium sp. UBA2148 | reverse complement strand
CGGCGGTGGCAGCCAGGGCCAGCAGGCCACGACGCAGGACTTGGGCGGGACGTTGAGAGCGCATGTCGGGTCTCCGTTGTGTGATGGGGAAATTGTTTTCCACCCCGGTCTGTGTGCGGGATTGTGGAGATCCACATTCGCGGACCTCCGGATGCGTTTGTTGGCATCCAAGGCCTAGACTGAGGCACGTCCATGCACTCGTTTACCCCTGGTTTCGTGAGCCCTCCTGTCAGCGTTCCTCCGCGTCCGGCCTTGTCCGTGCCACCCCAGCCCCGGCTGAGGTTGTTCGGCTCGCCTGTGCGTGCACTCAAGACGCTCTGGGCCTGGCCGCTGATCCTGTCGCTGCTGGTGGTGGTGGGCGTCATGTTCTGGTTGCGCAGCCAGGAGCAGGCCGCCCTGACGTCGCAGCGCGAAGAAATGATCTCGGATGCCTTGTCGCTGGAGGCGCAGATCAACGGTCGGCTCGATGGCGAGCTCGCTCAGTTGCGCATCCTGGGCGACATCATCGATTCCGGGCGCCTCCGGCCGGAGGTTTTCGCCAGCCACCCGGTGTTGCTCGATGGCATCCGGCGTTTCTGGGTGAGCGTGACCTGGATCGGACCCGATGGGCGCATCCAGGCACACCAGCCCGATGATGTTTCAGCCGTGGGCGACACGCGGCGCCAGTTGAGCGACGACGGGGGCTTGACGGGGCACCTGTCGGTGACATTGCACAGCGTGAACGACCACCCTGGCGGGCTTTTGGTGGCGCGGTTTTCGGCTGCGGCCCTGCTCAGGCAGAAGGTGCCTTGGTGGTTGGCCAGCAAGTACGACATCCGCCTGGTTGACCAAAGCGACGACATCATTGCTGCGACGGTCGAAACCCCTCGCGATGAAAGTCTGGCCTGGTACCGCGTTGCCCTGGGCTCGTCCTTGCCCGGGGTGTGGCTGGAGCTCACTTCGCGCGAGCGGGTCGAGCCCTGGTGGCGAACGTTGCCCGTGGCGCTGATGCTGGGCTTCCTGGGGCTGATCGCGGGCGCGTCTTTCATGTTGCGCAAGCAGATG
>NZ_DCXA01000027.1:22531-23258 GCF_002328915.1 Aquabacterium sp. UBA2148 | reverse complement strand
ACATGACCAAGGAAGAAGTCCAGCGGGAACTGGCGCCCTTTCCCGTTGGTGCCCACATCAGGGTCTTCTACGATCCGGCCCAGCCTCAAAGCAGCGTCCTCATCCCGGGCTGACCCGCCGCCCTGTTGACACCCGTCAAGTCAGCGCAAGCCCTGCGCTCGTCCGAGGGGCATCAAGGGGGAACGATGCTTGCTTACCCCGCCCGGTATCCCTAGACTGCGCGGTCTGCCCCACGGGGCCCCCATCCACCCGACCGTCCGCCACTCCGCCGCGTGAACATGGATTCCTTGGACAACGACCGCCACCGCACTGACATCCTCAACCGCCTCAAACGGGCTGAAGGCCAGTTGCGCGGCATCCAGCGCATGGTCGAGGAAGGCGAGGACTGCCAGGCCATCGCCATGCAGATGGCCGCTGTGCGCAAGGCCCTGGACAGCACCTACCTGCGCATGGTGCGCTGCCAGATGGAACAACACCTGCAAGTGCAGCTCGCAGACACCCCCGACGCCGACGCCCGCATCACCGCCTTCCTGGAAAACATGGAAGGGCTGATGGGCAAGCTGCGCTGACCCCTGCCACAGGATCCCGGATGACCGCTGCCCTGCCCTCGCGCGCCCTGCCACCCGACGACGCCCAGCGAGAGCTGCTGCACAACGAGCTGCATGCGCGCCCACCCGCGCGGATTCGACTGCCCGCCCTCGTGGTCTACGTGGCCGTGCTCAACGAG
>NZ_DCXA01000027.1:19467-22481 GCF_002328915.1 Aquabacterium sp. UBA2148 | reverse complement strand
GTGGCCGTGCTCAACGAGGGCGTGACCCGCGAGGACGAATGGCACCACCTGCGCCGACTGCCTGATCAGGCGGACCTGCCGATGGCGGCGCTCAGCGGCCATTTCGTGCGCCTGCGCTTTGCGTCACACACCCTGAAATGGGAGCGCCACACCGAGTTCACGCGCTACTCCATCGTGCAAACCTTGCCCGAGAACGCCCTGCGCGACGCCACGGAAGAGGAGCTGATGCAACAACTCGTGGTCGACCCGGCCTGGCTGGCCAGCATCCCGGGGCGCACGGTGGCGGCCATCATGATGGCGATGGTGCATGGCGACGCCGATGACCCGGTTGCCATGCGATCACTCGGTCGCCACTGGTTTGAAGGGCACGACACGCTGGCGTCGCTGTTGGGCATCAAGCGCGCCTGTGCCATGACCGACTTTCGCCTGCGCGACAGCGGCTTCGAGCGGCTGCTGGTCGTCGCTTCTGCGCAGACCTCGGAGCTGCGCGTGGGTCGCATCTCGCAGCGGCTGCTGGAGCTGGAGACCTACCGCCTGATGGCCCTGCGCGGCCTGCCCGTGGCCAAGGACCTGCTGCCCATGCTGGGCGAGGCCGAGACCACGCTGGCGGCCATCACCGCGCGCATGGAAAACAAGGACACCTCGGACCAGGAGTTGCTCGACCAGCTCATCGCCCTGGCCGCACGGGTCGAGCGGGCCACGGCCACCCACTTGTATCGCTTCACCGCGACCCAGGCCTATCACCAGCTCGTGCAACAGCGCATCGAACAGCTGCGTGAAACACCCATCCCGGGCACGCAATCGGTGGGCGAGTTCGTGCTCAAGCGGGTCTCGCCCGCCATGGCCACGGTGAACGCGTCGGCACAGCGCCTGAGCTCGCTGTCTCAACGCATCGAGCGCGCCAGCGCCCTGCTGCGCACCCGGGTGGACATCGCCACCGAATCACAGAACCAGATGCTGCTGGAGAAGCTCACCCGCGGGCAGGAGCTGCAACTTCGCCTGCAAAGCACCGTGGAAGGCCTGTCGATCGCGGCCATCAGCTACTACGTGGTCAGCCTGATCCTGTACGCAGGCAAGGCGGGCAAGCAGGCCGGCCTGCCGATCCAGCCCGAGCTGGTGGCCGGCGCCACCGTGCCCTTTGTGCTGGCGGCCATCTGGTGGGGCACCCGGCAGTTGCACAAGCGCCTGCGCGACGACGGCCACTGACGCTTGTTCGAGTTGCCGCGAAGGCACCTGCGGCAAAGGCCGTCAGCGCCAGCGCCACTGCCAGATGAAGTCGATGGCGTTGTCCTCACCGGCCTGGGCACGCACCTTGAAGCGCTGCGCCAGGCTGTAGATGAGCTGCCAGTTGCCCCCCGTGGCACTGAGGTTTCGCTCATAGCCCATGTACCAGTGCCGCGAGATCTGCTTGCCGACGCTGACCACGGTGTCGCGCACGGCCCCGTCGCTCTGGCTCACCGACAGCGTGTCCAGGCCCAGCAGACCGATCACGCGGTCGGTCACGCCCGGCCCGTCATCACCTGAGAGCAAGGCCACTGCCGCCGTCTGCAGCAGCCCGATGTCGGCGCCGCCCAGGCCGGTTGGCGCGCGCCCCAGCACCAGCCAAGAGAGCTGCTCCGTCTCGGACAGGGTCGGCTCGGAGTACAGGCGGATGCGCGGGTCCTGCGCCGTGCCGGTGATGCGCACGCCCACCTTGACGTCACTGTCCTGGGCGGTCGGGGTCTGAGGCCGCATGGCCAGGATGTCCAGGCGCGGGTTCTCGATCAGGCCGTTGAAGGTGATCGCGCTGCGCTCGATGTCGAGCTTCTGGCCGTAAGCCGCGAACTTGGCCTGCTCCAGCCTGATGGCCCCATGGACAGCCGGTTTGTTGCGCGGCGTCGTGATCCGCAACTGCCCCTTGAGCAGCCCGGTCAGGCCATGCCCCTTCAGGCTGAGCCGATCACCCATGCCAACGGCCAGGTCGGTGTCCAGCGTCAGTTGTTTGCCCTGGGCACCACCCGATGTGGCCACGCTCTTGGGCTTGTCGGCGTCACCCGGTCTGTTGATGACGTTGACGTCGTCGCCAATCGTCGCCGCGCTGCCCCGGCTGATGTCGATGAAGCCCTCATCGACCCCGAACTGCCCCTTGACCACCATGTTCCAGTCGGACAGGGTCGTCTCTGCGCGGCCGCTGACCACCACCCGGCGGTCGATGCGCTGCAAAGCGGCAAAGCGATCCATCGTCAACGCCAGGCGCCCGGACAAGGGGCTGTCGAGCCGCAGCTCCCCTTCGAGCCCGATGCGCCCACCTTGGGGGCCACCCGTCGCATCCAGCCGCGTCAGGCGGATGCGCTCGCCATCGAGCGCCATGTTCAGTTGGCCGTCGTGCAAGCTGATGCCCAACAAGGCCTGCGACGCACTCAGCCCTGATCCTTCGATGCGCCCGGTGAACTGCGGCGCGCCCAAGGTGCCCCCCAGGCTGGCCTGCACCAGGGCCCGCCCCCCCAGTCGCCAGCCGGCGGGCACCCAGGTGGCCAGGGCCCGCAGGTTGGACACGTCCAGCTTGACCTCGCCGCCCAGCGAAGAGGTCGGATCAGGCCAGGCGTCGGCCCGCAAGGGCTGCACGACCTGCCTGCCGGTCAGCAAACCCAGCACCCGCCCGTCGATGCGTTGTTCGGCCACCCAGACGCCCTGGCGAGCGCGCAGGCTCACACGGGCCTCGCGCAGGCCCAGGCGCTGAGGCCGTCCACCCTCGATGCCAGGCTCGGAAAAGCTCAGGTCGCCGGAGCGCCTTGAGATCAGCGCGTCCACCTCCCAAGGCTGCGTCCCCCGTTGCACCAGCTTGAACTCACCACCTGAGACCAGGTCTCCCGTCCAGCCTTCTTCTGGCTGCCACAGCGCCAGCCAGGGCGCCAGCGGGAATGGCGGCAGCACCAGTGAGACCTCGCGCATGGCCTCAGCCCCGGGTTGCCCGCCAGGTGTGCGCCAGACGAGGCGATCGAGTTGCCCATTGAGTCCCATGACCTGCAGGCGGG
>NZ_DCXA01000027.1:18615-19341 GCF_002328915.1 Aquabacterium sp. UBA2148 | reverse complement strand
CCAGCCACTCCGATTGCCGGTCGTTGACGCGCCAACCCAGGTCGGTGGGCTCCAGTCGGAACAAGGCGGGTCGGCCGCGCGGCTGATCCCATGTCAACTGGGCCTCGCTCAGGCGCGCCTGCCAGGCTCGCTCGGCGGCAGCGCTGCGCCAATTGCCGGACACGCCCACGGCCAGGCGCACCGCGCGCTGGGTGTCCACCTCGCCCTCGCGCACCGGGGCACCCTCGCCATCGAGCCGAATGCGGTGCGATGCCGCGCTGCCGTCCACGCTCAGCGCCAGGCGAGCCAGGCGCCAGCTGCTCAGGCGGGCGTCCTGCAGCGACCACTTCGCGGACATCCTCCCGTCTGCCCGGCTGAGGTCGAGCTCACCTTGCCCATCGACCGAGGCCAGCTGCCAGATCGCTCTGTCTGCTCGGGTGGCGGCGATGTCCTGCCCGCTGACACGGTATGTCAGCGCCTGCAAGGGCCATGCGCCCTGGGCGGTCAAGCTCAGGCGGCCACGCATGCGTTCGGCGCCCATGGCTCCCGCCCACGGGGACAAGGACGCGATGTCAGGCGCCTGGACGTCCAGCTCCCAACGCCCCGCCGAGTCAACCCGCTGCCCATTGAGCAAGCCACGGGGGGCCTGGCCCTTGAGCGACAGGCGGTTGCCGCCCAGCGTGGCCTGCGCGTCCAGCGTCATGCCTTGGGCAGACCGAGGCGCAGACCAATTGGCTCGTCCAGACA
>NZ_DCXA01000027.1:0-18523 GCF_002328915.1 Aquabacterium sp. UBA2148 | reverse complement strand
CCGTCCAGACAGGGGCACGCCCGCCAGGCTGCTGGGCGACAAAGTCCACGCCATCGCACCTGCGAGCTTGCCGTCAACCTCGAATTGCCCCTGTCCCGACAGGTGGGTCTCGCCTTGCAGCGCCGCCGGCCATGGCAACCAGGCGCGTGGGTCGAACCGACCCAGGCGCACGCGCCCCATCGCCGCCCATCCGCCCTGCTCGGCAGCCAAACCCCAGCGCAAGCTCACGTCGTCGAGCTGGGCCCGCGCCTCGCCGGAAGCCAGCTGCAGCGCCTTGATCGCCCACCGCTGGGGTGAGAGCTGGCTGCCCAGGCTGATGCTGACCGGGGTCTTGAGAGAGCGGCCAGCCACCTCGTGAACCGTGCCATCCAGGCGCAGGTCCAGCGCCCCAGACAGGCCGGCGGCAGCCGCATCAGGCTTCCAGCGCAACTCGCCAGCCAAGGCCAGGTCAGGCAGGCTGCCCAGCAGGGCCCGGGGCGCCAGGTCCTGCACGCCGACGACCAGCGGCGCGCGCCCCATCAAGGGCCCGCTGAACAACAGCCGGGCAGGTTGCTGAGCTGTGCGCCCCGGCAAGCTCACCACCAGGTCGGTGCGCACCTCTCGCCAGGTGTCGGCACCGGCTTGCGCGACCAACTTGCGATCGATCGAGAGCTGACCTTTCATCGCCAACCAGGGCAAGCGCCCCTGGTCCCAGGCTCCTGCCAGGCCGTTGCCCAGGTCCACCTTGGCGACCAGGTCGCGCGCGGCCAGATCTTCGAACCCCACTCGCCCACGGATCTCCGAACGGGGCAGCCCAGGCCACAACGCCGCCAGGTCCAGCGCTTCGATGTCCAGGCGCCCCCTGGAAACCGGCCAGGACGCAAAGGGCTGCACGCCCACGTCGGCACGCACAGACTGCGCCGATCCGCGCTCGGGTTGCCAGCGCACGTCCAGCTGCAAACCAAAATCCTTGAGCGGCCCCTGCGCTCGCAGCTTCACCAAGCCGGCGCCCGCCAGCAGGCCGTCACCCGACGAGGATGCCTCACGCCGGCCCTCGGCCTGCAAATCGGCCTCCAGCGGCATCGCCCCGGTCCCGCCCAACCCCAGCTCACCAGACAGGCGCCAATCGGTCCAGCTCAGGCTGCGCAGGCGCACCGCATGGCGCATGGCCCCCAGGCGCAACTCTGCGTCCAGGCCCCGCAGGGGCTGCCCCCCGGTCAATCCATGGAGCTCGGCGATTTCAAGCCGGCCAATCGTCAGGCTCAACGGCAGGCTCAGGTCGGTCGGAGGCGGACTGGGCTGCGCCTGCGGATCGGGCACCCACTTCAGGTCAATGCGGCGCCCGCTCAGGCGGTCCACCTGCACGCCCAGCCACCATGGCGCACTGCGGTCCACCACCAGGCGCAGGCCCTGCCAGGCAGGCTGCTGCCAGACCAGGCGCCCCTCGCGCGGCAAACTCACCTCCAGGCGCGCGGCCTCGAAGTCACCGAGCAAGGCCCCACGCGGTGCCACCACCGTCACGCCAGGCAAGTGCGACACCACCTGCTCGGTCAGCCACTCGTCGTGCAGCAGCGCCCACAAAGCGCCCAGCGAAAGCAGCCCCAGTAGCAGCAGCGACAGCGGTGCCCAGGTCAGGCGCCAGATGAAAGACAAGGGCAAACGCAGCCAGCGCCAAAGGCGGGAGTCCGGGTGCACGTCACTCACAGGCTGACCCCGACGCTGAAGTGCAAGCGCCACTCATCGGTGGACACCCCGCGCGCGATGTCGATGCGAAACGGTCCCACCGGGCTGCGCCAGCGGATGCCCACGCCGTGCCCCCGCTTGAGCGCCCATTGATCGATGCGTTCGGCCGAGTCGCCCACGTCCATGAACACCGCGCCTAACAAGTTCGGCACGCCCGGCCACAAGGGGTGCGACAGCTCGATGCTGCCCGTGCCCAGCACGCGACCACCGGTGGTCACGCCATCTCGCTCGACGCCAATGGAGCGAAAGGCATAACCACGGATGGAGTCGTCACCGCCCGCGCGAAACAGCAAGGCATCGGGCACGCTGACGTTGTCACGCGCCAGCACCTGGCCGCCCTCGGCGCGAAACTGCAGCTGCCACGAGGCCGGCAGGGGCACGTAGGCCGTGAATCGTCCATGCACCCGGCCAAAGTAGCCGCTTTCGTCGAGCGCAGAGATCGAGCGCCCGCCGGTGAGCGCCACCATCGTGGTCGTGCCCCGGGTCGGCAGAACCTGGCTGTCCACGTCGCGAAAGATCCACTGGGACGTGAAGCTCAGCGCGGTCGCGTCGGCCACCAGCAGGTCAGCGGCCGAACGCACCGAGGTGCGCAAGGCTTCCACGTAGTCGGTGCGCTCCAGCCGTTCGCCTTCACGCAAGCGGCCCACCTTGAGGCGCTGCGTTCGCGTGATGGCGTTGTCGTTGTCCTCGATGCTGGAGACCTGCGCGGAGGCCAGGCCACGCTTGCGGCCAGGCCATGGGTGCGAGAGCAGGTCGACCAGGCCGTCCGACACGCGCAGGCCCAGCTGCACCTTGGTGCGCACCTGCCAGTCCTGCCCGAAGGGGTTGCGGTGCAGGTGCTCGAACGACACGCGAGGTCCGTTGTCGCTGCTCGCGCCAACGCCCACGGAAGCCTCCTGAATGGGCGCCTCGCGCACCTGCACGATCAGCGGCGTGGCCTCGGGGTGGTTCACATCCAGGACCGGAGAGACGTACACGCTCTCGAACAGGTTGACCTTTTGCAGGCGCTCCTGCCAGTCCAGCACCTGCCGCTCGCGATACGGCTGCCCAGCCCGAAACGGCGCCAGGTTGAGCACCGCAGAGGGCGGCTGTCGCTCCAGTCCTTCGATGCGCACGTCGCCAAACGCGAAGGCAGGCCCGGAATCGGCCACCAGGAACAGGCTGGCCGTGTGCGCCTGCGCATCCACCGTGGCCGATGTGCCGCTCCAGCTGGCCATCGGGTAGGTGTCGGCACGCAAACGAGCCAGGGCAGCGTTCTTGGCCGTGGTCCAGTCGGACTGGCGAAAGGGCTCGTCCTGCGGCAGCGCCCAGTTGTCGGCGATGTCTTCGGTGAGCGACTTGGCCTCGGCGTCTTCAGCCGACAAGCGCGTGTCGAGCTGGCCTTCGTAAACGAACTGCACACGGCTGATCACCGTGCGCGGCCCGGGCTCGACCACGACCTGCACCAGCACGGGCGTGGCGAGCGAAGCCGATCCCGATGCGGTCGCAGGCGTGGCCACACCGTTGCCATCGGCCGCGGCATCTTCCACCTTGATGCGAACCTGCGCGGTGAAGTAGCCCTCGGCTTCCAGCAGTGCTCGGGCCTGGGCCGGCACCTCGGCCAGCAGGCGGCGCAACTCACCTCGCGTGATGCGCAAGGCCGAGGGCGCCGGATCTTCACCGCCCTGTGACTCGGATGCTTCGTCTTGCGCCTGCTGCGCCTCGCGCTGGTAACGCGCCAGGTCAAGGTTCTCCATCAGCAGGTCGTCGAGCGGCGAAGGGGCCTGCACCGTCAACTGCCAATCGACCGGCCTGGGCGCACGCCGGACTGGCGCACCGGCGGCAGCACCGGCATCGGACGCGCTGGCAGCACCCGACACGGCAGGTGCCGAAACCTCGCCCGTCGTCTGCGCCCAGGCGGCACCAACCGACAGCCAAGCCACCGAGCCCAGCAGCCCGGCGATGAACACACCAGCCCAACGCACCATCACTTGCTCAGCAGACGCATCGCGCTCTCGAGCCCTTGCAGGCTCATCGGGAACATGCGCCCGCCCATGAGCTGGCGCATGATCGACACGCTCTGGCGGTACTCCCACACGCCCGGCTGCTCCGGGTTGATCCACACGTGCTGCGGGAAGGCATGCGTCAGGCGCCCGATCCACTCTGCCCCGGCCTCTTCGTTGTTGTACTCGACGCTGCCGTGCGCCTGCAGGATCTCGTAGGGGCTCATGGTCGCGTCGCCCACGAAGATCAGCTTGTAGTCCTTGTTGTACTTGCGGATGATGTCCCAGGTCGGGATCTTCTCGGTGAAGCGCCGGTGGTTGTTCTTCCACATGAAGTCGTAGACGCAGTTGTGGAAGTAGTAGAACTCCAGGTGCTTGAACTCGCTCTTGGCGGCCGAAAACATTTCCTCCACGCGGTGGATGTGGTCGTCCATCGAGCCACCCACGTCCATCAGCAGCAGCACCTTGACCGCGTTGTGCCGCTCAGGCACCAGCTTGATGTCGAGCATGCCCGCGTTGGCCGCCGTGCTGTGGATGGTGTCGTCCAGGTCGAGCACCTCGGCCGCGCCCTGGCGTGCGAACTTGCGCAGGCGGCGCAACGCCACCTTGATGCTGCGCGTGTCCAGCTCGATGCTGTCGTCGTAGTCCTTGAACTCACGCTGGTCCCAGACCTTGACGGCCTTGCGGTGGCGGGACTTGTCCTGCCCGATGCGGATGCCTTCGGGGTTGTAGCCGTGCGCGCCGAACGGCGAGGTGCCGCCGGTGCCGATCCACTTGTTGCCACCCTCGTGGCGCTCCTTCTGCTCCTTGAGCAACTCCTGGATGCGATCCATGAGCTTGTCCCAGCCCATGGCTTCGATCTTGGCTCGGTCTTCCGGTGTGAGTTCGCGCTCGAAGTGCTTGCGCAGCCACTCCAAGGGAATCTCCTTACCGAAGTCGACGGCGTCGACCACCCCCCTGAAATAAGTGGAGAAAGCCCGGTCGAATTTGTCGAAATGCGCCTCGTTCTTGACCAAGGTGGTGCGAGCCAGGTGGTAGAACTCATCCACCGAGGGTTCGATCACGTCCTGCTTGATGGCTTCCAGCAGCGTGAGGTACTCCGGGATCGTGACCGGCAAGCGTGCCGCACGCAACGCGAAGAAGAAGTCAATGAGCATAGGCAGTCCTGGGAATCTCGCGCTATTTTGGCCCCTGATCGGCGTCCCCGCCAGATCGGCGCCAGATGGGTGCGATGCTTTCGGGGACTCCTGAGTTGTCTGGCCCGACATGGAATTGCGACACCTGCTGTTGGCCTACGTCCTGCTGACGTTCGCCTTCACCACCTCGATGTGGTTCATCGCGGGCACTTGGATGGGCCTGTCGCGCAAGGCTGCGTCCGACTGGATGCGCGCCAACCTCACCGGTGGCCTGGCCTTGGTGTTGCTGTTGTTCGACACCGGGCTGCCCAGGCAGGTCTGCCTGATGCTGTCCTCCTGCCTGATGCTGATCTCGGCGGTGTCGACCCGGCGGGGCCTGCAATCGTTCTTCCGTCAGCCCCAGGCCCTCGTCAAACAGGTGATGGTGGTGCTCATCCCCTCTGCGCTGAACCTGCTCGTCTGGCTGCCCAGCGGCCTGCTCACCACCGGCATCGTCTCGTCCAGCCTGGTGGCGGCCGCCATCATGATCAAGGCCGCCAGCGACACCCACACGGTGCTGGCACGCGAGTTCCGTCCAGGCACCGCCTTGGCCGCCGACATCGTCCTGGGCGTCACGGCCTTGTTTTGCGTGGGCATCGCCATCGGGGCCCTGGGCCTGCGTTTTTTGCCCGCGTGGATGCCCTCCCCGGCCACGACCCAGACCTGGCTGGCCATCACGGCCTCGGGCCTGACGATTGCCGTGAGCTTTGTGCTGGGCTACATCGTGGTGATGCGCCTGGTTTACCGACTGCAGCACCTGTCGCAACACGACAGCCTGACGGGCCTGCTCAACCGCCGCGCCATCGAAAACAGCCTGGACAAGGAAGCGCAGCGCCTGCAGCGCTTCGGCGAGGTGTATTCGGTGATGCTGGTGGACATCGACCACTTCAAGCGCATCAACGACAACCTGGGCCACGCCGCCGGCGACGAAGTGCTGCGCGCGGTGGCCGCCATCCTCAAAGACCACGCTCGAGAGGTCGACCGCGTGGCACGCTACGGCGGCGAGGAGTTCTGCGTGCTGCTGCCGCACACCGACCACGAGGGGGCCCTGCAGGCGGCCGAGCGCCTGCGCAGCGCGGTGCACCGCACCGACATCCCCTGGCAGGACGAGCAGATCTGCGTGACCATCAGCACCGGCCTGGCCACGGCACAAGACCCGGACGAGCCCCTGCACGCCCTGCTCAAGCGCGCCGACGATGCGCTCTACCGAGCCAAGACCGAAGGTCGAAACCGCGTGGTCGCAGCGCCCACCTGCAAGGCGGCCTGACAACAAAAAGCCGGCCTCCGGGGCCGGCTCGGGCATCAAGGCGTCAGGCGTTCACCGGTTGTGACGCGCCATGTTGACCAGGCGCTCGAACAGGCTGAGGTCCTGTTCATTCTTGAGCAACGCGCCCACCAGCGGCGGCACGCTCACCTTCTCGTCGGCGCTTTGCAGGGCCTCGAGCGGGATGTCTTCGGCCACCAGCAGCTTGAGCCAGTCGATCAGCTCGGAGGTGCTGGGCTTCTTCTTGAGGCCCGGCAGGTTGCGCACTTCGTAGAAGTGGCGCATGGCCGCCGACAGCAGGTCCTGGCGGATGTTGGGGAAGTGCACCTCCACGATCTGTTTCATCGTGGTCGCATCCGGGAAGCGGATGTAGTGGAAGAAGCAGCGGCGCAGGAAGGCGTCCGGCAGGTCTTTTTCGTTGTTGGAGGTGATGATCACCAGCGGGCGGTGCTTGGCCTTGACCAGCTGGCGCGTCTCGTAGACGTAGAACTCCATGCGGTCGATTTCGCGTAGCAGGTCGTTCGGGAACTCGATGTCGGCCTTGTCGATCTCGTCGATCAGCAGGGCAACCGGCTGGTCGGCGTCGAAGGCCTGCCACAACACGCCCTTGACGATGTAGTTGTGGATGTCCTTGACCTTCTCGTCACCGAGTTGGCTGTCGCGCAAACGGGACACCGCGTCGTACTCATACAACCCTTGCTGGGCCTTCGTGGTCGATTTGATGTGCCATTGCAACAGCGGCATGCCCAGCGCCTCGGACACCTGCTCGGCCAACATCGTCTTGCCCGTGCCGGGCTCGCCCTTGACCAGCAGGGGGCGCTGGAGCTTGAGCGCCGCGTTGACCGCCAGTTTCAGGTCTTCGGTGGCGACGTATTGATCGGTACCTTGGAATTTCATGCGCTGACTCAACCGGGTTGTTACTGTGTTCGAGTATAGGGCGGGCCCCAATAATGGTTTGGTCACCCGTGTGTTTCCCCGCCCGTCATTCTCTCCTGACAGCCCCATGAAAACACTTTCCCACCCGATCCGTTCGCTGGTCACCGCCGGCCTGATCGCAGCAGCAGGGGGCCACGCCCTCGCCCAGGACGTCGTCGGCAACCCCGACAACGCCCGCCAGAAAGTCGCCATGTGCATTGGCTGCCACGGCATCCCTGGCTACCAGGCCAGCTTCCCGGAGGTGCACAAGGTGCCGATGATTTCGGGGCAAAACGCCAAGTACATCGCGGCAGCGCTGACGGCCTACCGCCAAGGCGAGCGCAAGCACCCCTCGATGCGCGGCATCGCCGGCAGCCTGAGTGACCAGGACATCGCCGACCTGGCCGCCTTCTACGAAGCCAACGGCAAGGGCGTGCCAGCGCCCGCTGCCAAAGCAGCGCCCGCCCCTTCGGCACAGGTCCAGGCCTTGCTGACCAAAGGCGCCTGCCTGAGCTGCCATGGCGAAGGCATGAACAAGCCCATCGACGGCAGCTACCCCAAGGTGGCCGGCCAGCATGCCGACTACCTTTACGTGTCGCTGAAGGCCTACCAGGTCGAGGGCAATGCCGCCGTCGGCCGTGGCAACGCGATCATGGCCACGCAGGCGCGCATGTTCACCCCGGCAGAGCTCAAGCAGCTGGCGGGCTACATCGCCACCCTGCCCGGCGACCTGCGGACCGTGCCGCAGTCGCGCTGGCGCTGAGCCAGCGCAGCCCCCTCAGGTCACGTCCACCAGCAAGCGCCCCTGTGCAATCAGGTCAAGGATGACCTGTTGCTGGGAGGCGCCAGCCGAGCTCAAGCCGAGCAAGTTGGCCTTTTCCAGGACGATTTGCTGGTCGATGTGGGCCGTGCCCGTGGCAAAGCCACCCTGGCTGCTGATGTCGATGCGTGTGCCGGTCGACGCACCACTGCCGAAGGACTCCACCCGCAGGTAGTCGGCGATGTTGCCGCTGACGTTGATCAGGTTCTCGCCTTGCAGCAGGTCACGCAGGTCGAGCACGTCACCGCCGCTGGACAGCTGCCGTGTGCTGAAGTCGGTGATGGTGTCGAGTGCGCCCGAGCCATCGCCCCTGTCCGCCAGGCGCCAGGCGAACACGTCGCTGCCCGCACCACCCGTCAGCCGGTCGTTGCCGGCCCCGCCCACCAACAAATCGGAACCCGCGCCACCCAGGAGGCTGTCGTTGCCTTCGTGGCCGTACAGCGCATCGTTGCCCGAGCCACCCGTCAGCGAGTCGTCGCCGCCACCACCCAGCAGGGTGCCGGCCCCGGTCACCACGGACAGCACGTCCCCGCGTTCCGTGCCCACCTGGGTGCGCGCCTGGTCCACCCGCAAGGTCAGGCTGGCTGAGGCGACGTCACCATCGCGGTCGGTGACACTGAAAGCGATGGTTTCCGCAGGCGTTGCCACCGCTGGCACGTAGGTGAAGTCGGAAGTGATCAGGTCGATGTGGAAAACACCGCCAGCCTTGGTGGTCACGGTCAAATCGGTCTGGCCTGCCTGGTACAGGTAGGTCTGACCATCGATGGTGACGCTGTCGAGGTGAGGCACACCGTCGGCGCCTCCTGCCACACCGCGGCCCGCATCGCGCACGAGGTTGCCACCGATGGCATCGGGCGCCAGGCCCGTCAGCAAACCGGGCAACTGCGCGAAGGTGTTGGCCAGGCTGGCGTCCAGGTCGGAACGCGCGATGCCGTCGTAGGCCAGGCCATCCAGGGAGCCCTGCACGCTCGGCACCAGGCCCACGACCTCGCTGCGAACGTGGTTCTGCTTGAGGAAGCTGACCCAGTCAGGCACGAGCTGACCGAGCGACTGGGCGACCTGCGCCGAAGGAGCGCTGTCGGACAGCACATGGGCAATGTTCTGGGCGCCATCGATGCGACCAGACGCTGCAAAAGCCGATTGGGCGGCCTGCAAGGCCAGGTCATGACGAGCGTCGTCGGTGGCCGCAGCTTGCAAGGCAGCCAGGGCCTGGCGCGCTTGTGCCACCGTCATCCAGGCATCGCCAGCAGCCTGGGCTTGGGCACCGAAGGTGACCAGGCGAACGGCCACGCTGCCAACGTCGTCGTAGCTGTCGAGGAGTTGCTCGGCAGCGCGCACCGAGGCTTGCAATCGGCTGAGCCCATCCACGCCACTGGCCGTTGCCATGCTGGACGAGGTGTCGATCACCAACAGCAGATTGGTGTCCTGGATGGATGCCTGGGTGGAGAAAGCCCCGGACAGGCGTGGCTGATCGTCCACGACATGGATCGTCAGGCTGGAGGCCTGGCCACCCGTGCCCGAGGCCGGTTGCAGCCCGAAGACCAGGTCGATCTCGTTGCGCGTGACCGGGTGGAAGATGGCCGACTGCAGCTCAAACGAGTAAGCGCCATCCGAGCCCAGGCGGGCGATGGCCACCACGGGTGCGTTGGACGCCGAGCCGGCATAGGCCGTCAAGGTGTTGGGGGCGGTCTCTTTCCAGACCAGAGGCTGCTGGTTGATCGTGGCCAGGACCTGCTCGACTGGGGCGATCAGGCGGGCTTCGGTGGGCAGGCCGGCGTCGTCGAGCAAGGACAGGCTGCCTGAGACACGCGCCGGTGCCGGGTCGGTTCGCCCCGCCAGACCGGACTCGAAGACGCGCGCTTCAAAGTCGTTGTCGAGCAAGGTGTTCTGAGCCGATGCCGAAGTGTTGGCGGTCACACCAGAGACCACCGATGCTTGCAGGGACAGGGTTTCAGCGCCTTCGGCGGGCGAGTCATTGACCGTGGGCACGCGCCCTGGATGGCGGTTTGGCCCGGCGCAAATGTCAGCAAACCGTCGGTCAGGGGCAGCCACTGCTGAGTGACGCCATTCCAGTATTCCAAAGGCCCGGCCGTGTCGGCCCCGGGGGTGGCGCCCGACTCGACCACGCTGGTGCCAGGTGCGTCCACACCGGCTTGAGGCTCGAGCTTCAACACCACCGATTGGGTCGCACTGGCGTGGCTGAGTTGCACCGTGAAGACGCTGGGTTGACCTTCGGTCACGGTGGGGCCGCCAAGCACGCTGACCACGGGACGGTCGTCATCGGGCAGCGGCTGGTTCGGCGAGCCGGCAAACGTCCCTGTGCCGTCGTCGGCGATCGTGCCCAGCCCCACGCCCTTGTCGATGTCGGCGTTGACCGCATCGCTCAGGACCACCTGGAACACCTCGTCGCCCTCGTAGATGTCGTCATCCGCGATGGGGATGCGCACCTGCACCGAGGTTTGGCCTGCGGGGATGGTGACGGTGCCGGCGGTGAGCGTGGGGACGTAGTCCTGCAACGCATCGGCCTGAGCCCCGGCCGACGACGGTGCGGCCTGTGTCACGTAGCTGACGGTCACGGGCTCGGTGCTGGGCTCGCTCAAGGTGATGGTGAAGGTGGCGTTGCCAGCGCCCTCGTTGACGCGGACGTCGTCGATCGACAGGGTTGGCAGCGGCGCAGGGGGCGGCGGAGCCGGGTTGACCGGATCAGCGGGCTGCGTGCCGACGCCAGCGTCGTCAGGCGCGGTCACCGCGAAGATGGGCGGAGGCAGCACGCGCTCGGTGCCGTAGGTGAACGACAGCGGCGTGACGGCCTCGCTGATTCGCTCGACGCGCAGGCCGTCTGACAGGCTTGCACCTGGCCCGCCCTGCAAGCCGGCAGCGGGGGGGTCGAGCGGGTCGGGCTGGGCCAGGTCGGCGATCACGCGATCGGTTTCGGCAGCGGCCCGCGCGACAGGCGTGGCTTCGCGGTCAGGTGAGATCTGCACCAGGCCATCGTCTTCGGTGACCACCTGCTGACCACCCAGGACCTTGTCGCCCACCTTCAAGGGCTTGAGTTGCCCGTTGGGCATGCGGAGGAAGGCAGCACCCCAGATGGCGGTGACGGTGCCAGAAGACATGGCAAGGATGGGCATGGGCAAGTCCGTTGGAAAAGACCGGTACAAGTTCACAGTTTATGTGGGTCCCCCATGCCGCAGGGGGGGCAGCAACCCCTCGTGTGAAGGGCTGCCACCGGTCAACGCGTCGCGCGCTGACGGATGTGGTCGATGTAGCGTTCGCCGTCAAACGGTTTGCCAAACCGCTGAGACTCCCAGACCATCTCGCCCAGGGACTCCATCACCTCGTGGTGCGCCTCGTGCAGCGACTGGCGCCGGTTGGCCAGCAACTCCACCGCAGCCCGGATGCCCCGGGGCTGGTCGATGCTGACCTGCTCGGTGATCGACAGGTGCATGGACAGGTGCAAAAAGGGGTTGGTGCGCCCCTCCTCCACCTCGAAGACCGCCGCCACCGCCGCCTCCACGTCCGACAGGTCGGCGTGGTACTCGGGGTGCTGTGCGATCCAGTCGGCCGCCTGGGCTTCCAGGGGCGTCAGGGGCTGGCCGGCCTGGTGCTTGGCCCAGGTCTCGCAAAAGAAACGCCGGACCTGCTCCTGGGAAGGGGCGAACATCTATCAGACGCCCAGCAGCTCGACTTCGAACATCAAGGTGGCGTTGGGGGGGATGACGCCGCCAGCGCCACGGGCGCCATAGCCCAGCGCGGGCGGGATCACCAGGATGCGGGTGCCGCCCACCTTCATGCCTTGCACGCCCTCGTCCCAGCCGCGGATGACGTGGCCGGCCGCCAGGGGGAACTCGAAGGGGTCGCGACGGTCCTTGCTGGAGTCGAACTTGGCGCCCTTGACGCCGTTCTCGTACAGCCAGCCGGTGTAGTGCACGGTGACATAAGCACCAGCCTTGGCGACTTCGCCCGAGCCTTCGACGGTGTCTTCGTACTGGAGGCCGGAGGTGGTGGTGACGACGGGCATGGCGGGTCCTTTCAGGAGGCGGAAGCAGAAAAAAGGGAGCCGCGAGTCTACCGCGCGCCCCGCTTCAGATCGACATCAGCTGGCGCACGCCGTCGGCTTCCATGTCGGCGCCGCGCCCCCGGCGGATGATCTCGCCGCGCTCCATCACCAGGTACTGGTCGGCCAGTTCGGCGGCGAAGTCGTAGAACTGCTCGACCAGCACCACGGCCATCTTCTGGCCGTTCAGGCCCTCATCGGCCAGTTTGCGGATGGCCCGCCCGATGTCCTTGATGATGCTGGGCTGGATGCCCTCGGTGGGCTCATCCAGGATCAGGATCTTGGGGCCGGCGGCCAGGGCGCGGGCGATGGCAAGCTGCTGCTGCTGACCACCCGAGAGGTCGCCGCCCCGGCGGTGCAGCATCTGCTTGAGCACGGGGAACAGCTCGAAGAGCTGCTCGGGCAAGGGCGTGTTGCCCGGCTTGGAAGCCAGGCCCATCTGCAGGTTCTCGGCCACGGTGAGGCGACCAAAAATCTCGCGGCCTTGGGGCACATAGCCGACGCCAAGGCGCACACGCTCGTAGGGCTTGGTGCCATCGATGGATCGACCGTCGAGCTGGATGTCGCCGCTCTTGATGGGCACCAGGCCCATGAGGCTCTTGAGCAGCGTGGTCTTGCCCACGCCGTTGCGGCCGAGCACGACCGTGACCTCGCCGATCTGGGCCTCGAAGCTCAGGCCGCGCAGGATGTGCGAGCCGCCGTAGTACTGATTGACGCTTTCAACCTTCAGCATGTTGTTCTTTCTTGAAACCCTGCGTCAGCGACCGAGGTAGACCTCGACAACCTTGTCGTTGGCCTGCACATCGGCCAGCGTGCCTTCGGCCAGCACCGAGCCTTCGTGCAGCACGGTGACCTTCTTCTTGCCGGCCGTGGGGCCCTGGGTGGTGAGTTCGTGGATGAACTTCATGTCGTGCTCGACCACCACCAGCGAGTGCGCGCCTTCGAGCGACAGAAACAGCTCGGCGGTGCGCTCGGTCTCTTCGTCGGTCATGCCGGCCACGGGCTCGTCCAGCAGCAGCAGCTTGGGGTCCTGCATCAGCAGCATGCCGATTTCCAACCATTGCTTCTGGCCGTGCGACAGCAGCCCCGCCGTGCGCTGGGCCTGGTCCTTCAAGTGGATGAGCTGCAGCATGGCGCCGATGCGATCGAGCTGCTCGCCGCTGAGCTTGAAGAACACCGAAGCGCGTGCGCGGCGGTCGGCCTTGAGCGCCAACTCCAGGTTCTCGAACACGCTCAGGTGCTCGAAGACGGTGGGCTTCTGGAACTTGCGGCCGATGCCGATCTGCGCGATCTCGTTCTCGCGCTTTTTCAGCAGGTCGATGGTCGATCCGAAGAAGGCCGAGCCGCTGTCGGGCCGGGTCTTGCCAGTGATGACGTCCATCATCGTGGTCTTGCCCGCGCCGTTGGGGCCGATGATGCAGCGCATCTCGCCGACCGCGATGTCCAGGCTCAGCTTGTTGAGCGCCTTGAAACCATCGAAGCTGACCTCGATGTCATCAAGGTACAGGATGGAGCCGTGGGTCAGGTCGACCTGGTCGGGGTTGTCGACCACGCGACCGTAGCTGGCCTCGCGGCCGCCCGATTCGCCGGCGTTGGTGGGCGTGTTCATCGCGCGCAGCAGGGTCTTGCTGCCTTCTTCCATCAGGTCGGGGGTCATGCCTTCACCTCAGCGTTCTTGTTGAGCAATTTCTTGACGCCGCCGACGATCCCGTTGGGCAGGAACAGCGTCACCAGCACGAACAGCAGGCCCAGGAAGTAGAGCCAGAACTCGGGGAAGGCGACGGTGAACCAGCTCTTGGCGCCGTTGACGAAGAAGGCGCCGATGATCGGGCCGATCAGCGTGGCGCGACCACCCACCGCCGTCCAGATGGCGATCTCGATGGAGGCCGCTGCCGACATCTCGCTGGGGTTGATGATGCCGACCTGCGGCACGTACAAGGCCCCGGCGATGGCGCACATCACGGCCGAGAGCGTCCAGATGGCGAGCTTGTAGGCCAACGGGTTGTAGCCACAGAACATGACGCGGTTTTCGGCGTCGCGGATGGCTTGCAGCACGCGGCCGAACTTGGTGTTCACCAACCAGCGCGCCATCAGGAAGAAGCCGATCAACGTCAGGCCCGTCAGCACGAACAGCACCATGCGGGTGGACTGCTGCGCGATCGGGATGTCCAGGATGCGCTTGAAGTCGGTGAAGCCGTTGTTGCCGCCAAAACCGGTTTCATTGCGGAAGAACAGCAGCATGGCCGCGAACGTCATCGCCTGGGTGATGATCGAGAAGTACACGCCCTTGATGCGCGAGCGGAAGGCGAAGAAGCCGAAGACGAAGGCCAGCAGCCCGGGCACCAGCACCACCAACAGCATCTGGCCGATGAAGCTTTCGCTCAGCGTCCAGTGCCAGGGCACCTGCTTCCAATCCAGGAAGACCATGAAGTCGGGGATGTCGGCACCGTACGAGCCGTCGCGGCCGATCTGGCGCATCAGGTACATGCCCATGCCGTAGCCACCGAGGGCAAAGAACAGGCCGTGTCCCAGCGACAGGATGCCGGTGTAGCCCCAGATCAGGTCCATGGCCAGCGCGCAGATGGCGTAGCACATGATCTTGCCGATCAATGCGACGGCATAGTCAGAGAGGTGGAAGGCCGAGTCGGCCGGCACCACCATGTTGAGCACCGGCGCGAGCACCATCACGGTGATCACGGCGGCCATCAGGACCGTCCAGCCCTTGGGCCCGAGGGCGCTGCGGGGCACCGTGATGCCGGTGCCAGGCAGATTGGAAGTCATCACTGCACTCATGTTGTTGTTCCTCAGGCTTCGGCGCTTCGGCCCTTCATCGCGAACAGACCTTGCGGACGCTTCTGGATGAAGATCACCACGATGACCAGGACCATGATCTTGGCCAGCACGGCACCCGACCAGCCTTCGAGCAGCTTGTTGACCATGCCCAGCCCCATCGCGGCGTAAACCGTGCCGGCGATCTGGCCGACACCCCCCGTGACCACCACCAGGAACGAGTCCACGATGTAGTTCTGGCCGAGGTCGGGGCCCACGTTGCCGATCTGCGAGAGCGCGCAGCCCGCCAGGCCGGCGATGCCCGCGCCCAGCGAGAAGGCCATGGTGTCGACCCGGGCGGTGTTGACGCCCATGCACGAGGCCATCGGGCGGTTCTGGGTCACGCTGCGCACGAACAGGCCCATGCGGGTCTTGTTGATCAGCAGGGTCATGCCGATGAGCACGGCGGCCGCGAAGGCGATGATGACCAGGCGGTTGTAGGGCAGCGTCAGGTTGCTGAGCACATCGAAGCCGCCCGACATCCAGCTCGGGTTCTCGACCTGCACATTCTGCGCGCCGAACACCGTGCGCACGGCCTGCATCAGGATCAGGCTCAGGCCCCAGGAGGCCAGCAGGGTTTCCAGCGGGCGGCCATAGAGGAAGCGGAACACGCTGCGCTCGAGCACCGCACCGACCAGGGCTGCGGCCATGAACGAGGCCGGGACGGCCAGCAGGATGTACCAATCGAACGCTTCAGGGAAGTAGGCCCGAAAGACGTTCTGCACCGCGAAGGTGGCATACGCGCCGATCATCATCAGCTCGCCGTGCGCCATGTTGATGACGCCCATCAGGCCATAGGTGATGGCCAGGCCGAGCGCGGCCAGCAGCAGGATGGAGCCCAGGCTGATGCCGGTGAACAGCACGCCGGCGTGCTCACCCCAGGCCAGCTTGCGGTTGACGGCGTCGAGGGCCGCCTGCAGCGCGCCCTTGACCGTGGCGTCGGTCTCGGCGCCGTCGTTCATGCGCTCCATCAGCAAGGAGCGGGACTCGGGCGAGGCATCGGCCCCCAGGGCTTTGACGGCCTCGAGTCGGCGCCCTGGGTCTTGCGAGTTCAGCAAGGCCTTGGAACGAACGGTCTTGAGCTGCTTGAGCAGTTGCGCATCGGACTCGGCCGCCAGGGCCTTGTCGATGGTGGCCAGCTGCGACTCGTCGGCCGCACTGGACAGCGCCTCGATGGCCGCAGCGCGCTCGTCGCGATCGGTGGAAGCCAGTTTGCCGATGGCCAGTGCGGCCTCGATCTCGCTGCCCATGCGGTTGTTGTTGACGACGTCCTCGGCGCCCTCGGGCAACTTGGCCGGCTCGCCCGTGGCGGCGTCCTTCACGTCGTCGCCATACACGATGTAGGCGCGATTGCCGGCCACCTTCACGGTGTCGTCGGCCAGGGCCTGCAGGAAGGCTGGCAGGGCCGGATCGCCCTTGGCCACGACGGCACGCAAGGCGGCCACGCGGTCGTCGTTGTCACCGGCCGAGATGGCGTAGGCCTCTTCGGCCGTCAGGGCCCACGCCGGCTGAGCGACGAGGCCACTCAGGCCGAAGAGGCTTGCGCCGAGCCCGAGGCTCAGGGCCAGTTGCGAAACACGCCGACGCCAGGCGCCAACGGGAGGATGGATGGAGGTTCGATCGATGTCGCTGATCACAGGCATCACCAGAAAAAAGACGCCCCCTGGGGAGACCCCAGCGGGGCGAACCGCTCTTTGCACTCAGACTTTTCAAGGCCGGGCGGAAAGCGACTCCCGCCCGGGGTGACCAGCTCAAAGCTGGCCACAAGGAGAGAACCCGCTCACTTGACTTCGGGCTCACCCTTCTTCTTGTCGTTGCCTTCGATGAAGGGGCTCCAAGGAGCGGCCTTGACGGGGCCAGGGGTCTTCCAGACCACCTTGAACTGACCGTCGGCCTTGACTTCGCCGATGAAGACCGGCTTGTGCAGGTGGTGGTTCTTCTCGTCCATCTTGGACATGAAACCACCCGGGGCCTTGAAGGTCTGACCGGCCATCGCAGCGATCACCTTGTCGGTGTCGGTGGACTTGGCCTTGGTCACAGCCTGCGCCCACATGTTGATGCCGATGTAGGTCGCTTCCATCGGGTCGTTGGTCAGGGGCTTGTCCTTGTGACCGGCGATGTTCTTGGCCTTGGCGTAAGCCGTCCACTTCTTGATGAACTCGTCGTTGGTCGGGTTCTTGACGGACATGAAGTAGTTCCAGGCAGCCAGGTGGCCGACCAGGGGCTTGGTGTCCACGCCACGCAGCTCTTCCTCACCCACCGAGAACGCCACCACCGGCACGTCCTTGGCTTTGAGGCCCTGGTTGCCCAGTTCCTTGTAGAAGGGCACGTTGGAGTCGCCGTTGATGGTCGAGATGACGGCGGTCTTCTTGCCTTCGGACGAGAACTTCTTGATCTTGGCGATGATGGTCTGGTAGTCGGAGTGACCGAAGGGGGTGTACTCCTCGATGATGTCGGCTTCGGCAACGCCCTTGGACTTCAGGAAGGCGCGCAGGATCTTGTTGGTGGTGCGGGGGTAGACGTAGTCGGTGCCCAGCAGCACGAAGCGCTTGGCCGAGCCGCCGTCCTTGCTCATCAGGTATTCGACAGCGGGGATGGCTTGCTGGTTGGGGGCGGCGCCCGTGTAGAACACGTTCTTCTCGAGCTCTTCACCTTCGTACTGGACGGGGTAGAACAGCAGGCCGTTGTTTTCCTTGAAGACCGGCAGCACCGACTTGCGCGACACCGAGGTCCAGCAGCCGAACACGACCGAGACCTTGTCCTGCGTCAGCAGCTGCTTGGCCTTTTCGGCGAACAGGGGCCAGTTGGAAGCGGGGTCGACCACCACGGGCTCGAGCTTCTTGCCCAGCAGGCCGCCCTTGGCGTTGATCTCGTCGATGGCCATCAGGACGGTGTCCTTGAGAACCGTTTCGGAGATGGCCATGGTGCCGGACAGCGAGTGCAGCACGCCGACCTTGATGGTGTCGGCGGCTTGGGCCATGGTGCTGAAGGCCAGGCCAGCGACGCCGAGGGCGACGGCGGACAGGGACTGGACGGCGCTGCGACGGGACATGTTCATGTGAGCTTGCTCCTGTGGGGCTGGGTTGGTTGAATCGATGGATTCAGTGTGCCCAGCCAGGGCGCTCTGTTGAATACGCCACATGGCGTATCGGGTGGCGTGAAAGGCCTCCAAGGCACACCCTTTGTTCCCATGACCCCGTCAGGCCCCTGCCCTGTCAGCGTTTGATCCCCAGGTCGGTGGTGTGATCGCTGCGGGCCACGTCGCACACATCGGGCGCGGTGCCCAGCACCCGGTCACCCAGGCCGCGAGAAACACCCCACCACAGTTGCTCGTTGCGGAAGTGGTGCCAGCGGTGCTCGAGCACCCGGCGTTCGCAGTAAGCCATGCGCGGGCGCCAGCTGATGTGCGCCAGGTAGTGCACCCATTCGTAGTGCAGGCCCTGCACCAGGAAAGCCAGGCTGCCCGTCAGCACCCACGACCGCCAGGGGCCCGCCAACCAAAGCAGCACGGCCAGCGACACCAGCACCCAGGCGTGCACGTGGCGCGGCACGAAGGTCCAGTGCAGGCTCCATGGCTCGGCGTGGTGGCGGCGATGGGTTTTGGGCAGGTAGAAGTCCAACGTCAAGCGCCCCAGGCGCAGGGGTTTGAAGTGCAGCACGTGCACGTGGATCAACCATTCGATGAACGGGAACGCCAGCCACAGGGCCAAGGCGATGGCCGCATCGAGCCAGCTCCAGCAACCCAACTGCCAGCGCCAG
>NZ_DCXA01000314.1:9142-10367 GCF_002328915.1 Aquabacterium sp. UBA2148 | reverse complement strand
ACCTCGTGGCAGCGGCCACAACGCACCCAGCCTTCGGAGACCTTCAATTGGTCTTGCACGACCTTGAAGATCGTGCCGCAGTGGGTGCAACGGGTGGCCAGGCTCATAGCCCGCCTTTATGCCATTTTTTCAAGGGAAAACCGGCCCGGGTGCGTGTTCATCCCACCCGCTTTTGGGCGGTCATCAGGATCCAGCCCTCTTCCTCGTTGGCGACCTGCAACTGCAGGCCCACTTCGGCGTAGGCGTCTTTGAGCTCTTGCTCCTGGCGCGCCAGGATGCCGGCGAGCACCAGGTGGCCACCTGCTGCGACATGGCTGGACAGCAGCGGCGAGAGCATCCGCAAGGGCGTGGCCAGGATGTTGGCCAGCACCAGCGGGTAGGTGCCTCGGGCCTCGCCCACCAGGTCAGGCAGGCCGGCGCGCACGGGCAGGCTGCCGTCGGTCGACTTGAGGTGCGCCAGGTTGGCTTCGGCGTTGAGCACGGTGGCCTCCACGGCGGCGGGGTCGATGTCGACCGCGTCGATCAGGCCCGAGCCGAACAGCGCTGCGCCAATGGCCAGGATGCCCGAGCCGCAGCCGTAGTCCAGCACGCGCTGCCCTGCGAAGGCCTGGGCGTTCTGCGCGATCCACTTCAGGCACATGCGCGTGGTCGGGTGCGTGCCGGTGCCAAAGGCCAGGCCCGGGTCCAGGCGCATGACGGTTTTGGCCGCGGTGGGCACTTCGTGCCAGGTCGGCACGATGAAAAAGCTGTCGGTGATGGGCACCGGCTGGAACTGCGACTGCGTCAGCCGCACCCAGTCCTGTTCGTCCACGGGCTGGATGCCCTGGACGTGGATGTCCTCGGCCCAGTCCTGGGCCAGGATCAGCGTGGCCGCTTCCAGGGCCTCGGCCTCGGTGGCGAACAGGCTCTTGATGGTCGAGCGCTGCCAGGCTTCGCGCGGCACCGGCATGCCCGGCTCACCCCACAGGGCTTCCTCGTGTTCCGTGTCCGCGTCGGCGTCTTCGACGGAGACAGACAAGGCCTCGATCTCCATGAGCGCGTCGCTCAGGTTCTCGACTTCGGCCTCTTGGGCCAGCAGGGTGAGTTCGTACAGGGGCATGTCGGGTGTCGCCTTGGGGCTTCAGCGCTTGCGCGCCGCCATCCAGCTTTCGAGGTAGTGGATGTCGGTGCCGCCTTCGACGAACTTGGCGTCCACCATCAGCTCGCGGTGCAGCGGGATGTTGGT
>NZ_DCXA01000314.1:0-9086 GCF_002328915.1 Aquabacterium sp. UBA2148 | reverse complement strand
CTCGCGGTGCAGCGGGATGTTGGTGTGGATGCCTTCGACCACGGTCTCGGACAGGGCGGTGCGCATGCGGGCCAGAGCCTGCTCGCGGGTGTCGCCGTGCACGATGATCTTGCCGATCATGGAGTCGTAGTTGGGCGGCACGAAGTAGTTGGTGTAGATGTGCGAGTCCACGCGCACGCCAGGTCCGCCCGGGGCGTGCCAGGTCGTGATGCGGCCGGGCGAAGGGATGAACTTGACCGGGTCTTCCGCGTTGATGCGGCACTCGATGGAGTGGCCGCGCATCTCGATCTGGCGTTGCGTGAAGGGCAGCTTCTCGCCAGCGGCCACGCGGATCTGCATCTGCACGATGTCGATGCCGCTGACCAGCTCGGTGACCGGGTGCTCGACCTGCACGCGCGTGTTCATCTCGATGAAGTAGAACTCGCCGTTTTCATACAGGAACTCGAAGGTGCCGGCGCCGCGGTAGCCGATCTTCTTGCAGGCGGCCGAGCAGCGCTCACCCACCTTCTCGATCAGGCGACGGGGGATGCCCGGTGCCGGCGCTTCTTCGATGATCTTTTGATGGCGACGCTGCATGGAACAGTCGCGCTCGCCCAGCCAGACCGCGTTCTTGTGCTGGTCTGCCAGGATCTGGATCTCGATGTGGCGCGGGTGCTCCAGGAACTTTTCCATGTAGACCTGCGGGTTGCCGAACGCGGCGCCCGCTTCGCTCTTGGTGGTCTGCACGGCGTGGATCAGCGCAGCCTCGGTGTGCACGACGCGCATGCCGCGACCGCCGCCGCCACCGGCCGCCTTGATGATGACGGGGTAGCCAACGCTGCGGGCGATCTTGATGATTTCTTTCGGGTCGTCGGGCAGGGCACCTTCGGAGCCGGGCACACAGGGCACGCCGGAGCGGATCATGGCCTGCTTGGCCGAGACCTTGTCACCCATGATGCGGATGGACTCGGGCGTCGGGCCGATGAAGGTGAAGCCCGATTGCTCGACGCGCTCGGCGAAGTCGGCGTTCTCCGACAGGAAGCCGTAGCCGGGGTGGATGGCTTCGGCGTCGGTGACTTCGGCGGCCGAGATGATGGCCGGCATGTGCAGGTAGCTCTGCGCCGAGGGGGCCGGGCCGATGCACACGGCCTCGTCGGCGAGCTTGACGTACTTGGCGTCGCGGTCGGCCTCGGAGTAGACGACCACCGACTGGATGCCCATCTCGCGGCAGGCGCGCTGGATGCGCAGGGCGATCTCGCCTCGGTTGGCGATGAGGATTTTCTTGAACATGGCGAAGCCCTCGCCTTATTCGATGACGAACAGGGGCTGGCCGTACTCGACGGGCTGGCCGTTGTCGACCAGGATCTTGGTGATGGTGCCGTCCTGGTCTGCTTCGATCTCGTTCATGATCTTCATGGCTTCGATGATGCAGACGGCCTGCCCGGCCTTGACCTGGTCGCCGACTTCGGCGAAGGCCTTGGCGCCCGGGCTGGAGGCGCGGTAGAAGGTGCCGACCATGGGCGACTTGACCACGTGACCGGTTTCGGCCGGGGCTTCGGCGGCCGGTGCGGCGGCCGCAGCGGGGGCGGCGACGGCAGCGGGCGCGACCATGGCGGGCGCGGCGGCCACGGTCTGCATGACGACGGGCGCAGCACCGGCCTTGACGATGCGGACTTTGCCGTCGGCTTCGGTGATTTCGAGTTCAGACACGTTCGACTCGGAAACGAGGTCGATCAGGGTCTTGAGTTTGCGCAGGTCCATGGATGTTCTCCAGCGAGGTCGGCGAGCGGGTGGCGCTCGGGGTGAGCGGCAGGTGGGGCGTTCCGGGTGGGAAGGCTCAGCTGCCGGATGCGGGGGCCGTCGGCGGCGGTGCACCGAGGCGATCGAGGGCGGCTTCCAGTGCGAGTCGGTAGCCCGCCGCACCCAAGCCCAGGATCACGCCTTCGGCGAGGTCCGAGAAATAGGAGTGGTGGCGGAAGGCTTCGCGCCGGTGGATGTTCGAGAGGTGCACCTCGATGAAGGGCAGCGCCACGCCGGCAAAGGCGTCGCGAAGGGCCACGCTGGTGTGCGTGAACCCGCCCGGGTTGATGATCACGAAGGAGGTGCCATCCGTGCGGGCGGCCTGGACCCGGTCAATCAGGGCGCCTTCGTGGTTGCTCTGGAATGCCGTCAGGGCCGCGCCGCGGCGGGCGGCGTGGGCGCTCAGATCCGAATTGATCTGCTCCAGTGTGGTGGACCCATAGACCTGCGGTTCACGGGTGCCCAGCAGGTTCAGGTTCGGGCCATGGAGGACGAGGATGTGCATGCGTCACCGGGTGGGCCAGGGCGCCTCATCTGACAACGAGGCACGCAAGATCACCCGAGAAAATGAACGTAGCTGAATTTTACTTGCAATAGCCCGAAATTCTCGGTTTTTTGCCGGAAATGTTTCGGGTTGATCCGGACGCCTCAGGCGGGGGCCATGGCGCGGGCCAAGGTGGCCAGCTCGTCGAAGTGGGTGGCGCCCATCTTGCGGTGGCGGATGCGGCCCTGGGCGTCGATCAACACGGTGAAGGGCAAACCGCCTGCCGTGTTGCCCAGCGTCTGGGCCAGCTCGGTGCCGCCGAAGCCGGCCAGCGCGACCCCGAATCCTACCTGTACTTTGGTCAGGAATTCCTTGACCGGGGTCGGGCCGTCGATCGCCAGGCCCACGACCTGCCAGCCTGCTGGCGAGAACTCGCGGTGGAAGCGGTCGAGTTCGGGCATCTCCTTGACGCAGGGCGGGCACCAGGTCGCCCAGAAGTTCAGCAGCAGTGGTTTGCCTTGCAGGCCGACCCAGTTGAAAGGGGTGCCTTGCGGGGTGTCGAAGTGCACGTCCCAAAAGCCGGCGGGCAGCGGCTCGCCCGTGGCGACGTTGGGGTCTTGGGCGGGTGAGGCGCCTTGGGGCTGGGCGGGCGAAGTTCCGGCCACAGCCTCGGTGCTGGCGTGGCGCTGCCAGCCCCACCAGGCGCCCGCTCCTGCGGCGGCGAGGCCCGCGGTGCCGAACAGGGCGGCGCGCCGGCTCACGCCCCGCTGGGAGGCGAGGGAGCGGCCGTGCTCGGCAAGCGGGGGGTGTTCGGTCAAACGTTTTGGCATGTTCTGGGTGGGGGGGATTCAGGTGTCGGCCAGCAGGCGGCGCAGGGCGACCAGGTCGCCGCGTTCGGTGCGGCCGCGGGCGTCGGGCTTGAGGGCGCCGCGCAAGTCGTCGGCGTCGAGGATGGTCAGGTGCAGGCCGATGGGCTCGCCCAGGGCTTCGCAGTCCACGGTCAGGCTCAGCCGATCGACGGTGCCGCCGCGCGGACCGGGTGCGCTGGAGACATCGTAGTCCACGCCCTTGCTGAGCAGCTGGATCTCGGCGGACTTGCTGTCGTCACAGTAGAGCTGCAGGTGGATGTCATTGAGGCGGGTGGCGGTGCGGCGCCAGACGGCGCCGCTGAGGTGGGGGCGAAAGTGGGCCAGGCGCTGCATCCAGAGGGCGGCGAGCTCGCGCAGCGCGCGCAACTCGGTGGGTTGGGTGTCGGCGCAAAAGACGCTGAGGTACTCGAACACCGCTTCTTCGAGGGCGTCGTTGCCAGGCAGCTCGGCGCGGGCGCCCAGGCCGAGTTGCTTGATGGCGCGGCGCTTGGCCGGGCCGTACTCCAGGCCCTCTTCGACAACGAGGCGCGCTGCGGTCGCGGCGATTTCCTGGGTGAGCGGGTTCATGGTTGGGCCTGTCGGGTCCGATGGGGCGACTTGGCTGGCGTCGCGATGTGTCCAAAGGACCCTCGAGGGCGGGTTTCCACGTGTGAAGGGTTTCGCGAAGTGTCAGGCAGCTGACGATTGGAGCGCATTGAAACACAGGGGTTCGATGACTTCCTAGGGAAAACCAAAGCGAGGTCGATCGGGGGTGAATCGTGAGAATTGTTACACCCGCTGTCACCGACCGAGGAAGCCCATGAACAAGACCCTGCCCCCATCCCGTGCACGTCGCGCGGTGTTTGTCAGCGCGATGCTCGGGACCTGCGTCCTGGCCGCATCGCCGATCGCGCAGGCCGCCGAGGCCAGCGCCACGCCACAGGTCACCGTGACCCAGATCGGCCAGGGCATCGAAGGTGCAGCCTGGGCCTTGGCCAACATCGCTTCGAACACGGCGCAGGCGGCGGCGAGTTTCGCCAAATCCGGCGTGGCGCCCGAGCCGGGTGACTACAACGCCTGGCAGCGCACCTGGAACCTGGTGACCCCGCCCAAAGCCGATGTGCCGGTCAACCAGACCACCGACCAGCGATTCGCCTACCCCTTGATTGCCACCCAGGGCGGTGGCACCAAGTCCGGCTACAACCCGCGGGCCTTCTACAAGTGGCAGCAGGTCAACCTGCCGGCCTCCACCGGTGCGCGCTGCGGCAACGGCTCGCCCTACAAGATCTTCGTCAACCTCAGCCCCAACACCCGCAACATCCAGATTTTCATGGAGCCGGGTGGTGTGTGCTTCAACTACGAGCAGTGCGCGGGCAAGACGGCCTGGGGTGCCTTCAACCCCGAGGGCGTGCCGGACAACTACACCAGCCTGTTGTCGTACACGAACGGCAAGCTCAACGTGTCGACCACGGGGGCGCTGGAGTCGCCGATCTACCAGCGCATCCCGCTGACCACGAACCAGCGCCTGAAGATGCAGGACTGGACGACCATCTACATGCCTTATTGCTCGGGCGACGTGCACCTGGGCGACAACACCAAGGTCTACACCAGCGCCGATGGGCAGGCCACGCGTGTGCAGCACTACTCGGGTGTGCAGAACGTGATGGCCACGCTGGGCTGGGCTCGCACCAACCTGCCACGGCCGGCGCAGGTCTTCCTGCATGGCCAGAGCGCGGGCTCGGTGGGCTCGGACGCTCAGAAGGTGGCGGTGCGCACGGTGCTCAACCCCAGCTTCCGGCAATTCAACATGCACGATTCGGGCTCGATGTACCCGGGCGACTGGACCACCTCATCGCCGCAGGAAATGCCCAGCTCGGTCATGTACAAGCGGGTGGCTTCGGAGCTGTTCAACTTCGACGCGAGCAAGCCCGATGCGCGCACGCCGCTGCTGCTGGTCAAGCAGGCCCTGCCCGAGTTCAACTGGCGTGATTTCTCGAGCGTGCGCACGGCTTATGCCAACAAGTGGCCGCAGGACCGCACCCTGTACGTGCAGAGCATCACCGACCTGAACTTCAGCGGCTTCATGTACCAGGACAACCCGGGCATGTTCGAGGTCTCCGCTGCCGAGAACGGCGGCAAGGCCGGCTCTGCCCGCGCCTTCCTGTCGCCGCAAGGGCGCTTCACCACCGACCTGCACCTGCGCGACCTCGGTCGCATGCTGGCCCAGATCGATGGCATGGGGCCGAACACGGGCTACTTCTCGCCGAGCGGTCGCACGCTCAACGCCTCGCACTGCCTGACGGTCATCAACTACGAGAACACGACCAACCCGGACACCGGTCGCGACGTGGTTTCGGCGTTGCGCAACCTGGTGGACCTGAGTTCGCCGCCGGTGTTGCGCGAGCGTGCTTCGGACCCGTACTGGGGGCTGTACCAGCCGCTGGGCCCGGTCAACCGCTCTTTGCTGTCGCTGCTGATGCCTGACATGTTCACGCCGGTCAGCCAGTCGAACTGAGCGCTCTCTCCTGTGCTGTGCTTGCTCCGCGTCCTCCCCGAGGGTGCGGGGCTTTTTTCCTGCTGACATGAACAAACGAGCTGTGGTCGGGGGGCTGTGTCTGCTGGCAGCCCTCCTGGTTGGGGCGATGTGGTGGATGGGGCGCCAGGGTGCTGGTGGTGCGGCGGTGGCAGAGCGCGCCAATGCCGTGGCGGCGCCGTCGCCGTGGTGGGGCGCATCGGGCCCGGCTGCTGGTCTGCCGGGTGCGGAGCTGCCCGCATCGGGCGCGCCGGACGCGGCCGAGTTCGCTCGCCTGAGGCAGGCTTACGAGCGCCTGTCGCCCGAAGACCGGGCTGCGGTGGACCAGGCGCGTGCCTACGAAGGTTTCATGGGCCGCATGCAGGCCCTGCTGGGCAGCGGCGGCGCCCGTGTGCTGAGCCAGTCCGAAGCCCTGCAGGTCATGGATGAGGTCGATGCCTTTCAGCGCGAGGACTACTACTCGCTGGCCCATGCGCTGCAGCTGAAGATGGCCATCGCACGCATGGCCTGGCAGGGCGGAGAGCTCGATGGCAAGCTGGCCGCCATGCAGCAGCAGTTCGAGCGCGAGCACGCGGCGCTGGTGGCGAAGTCGGACCCGAGCAAGGATCCGACCTTCGTGGCCTTCAAGGCCGAGGAGTCCGCGATGATCGCGCAGGCGCGGCGCATGGCCGCCTTCCCGGACGGCCTCACACGTGACCAGTACATCATCCGCGAGAGCGAGAGGATCCGCGCGCGCCACTACCCGGACTGAACCGGCTCGATGCCACTGGGCAGCTTGTCAGCGTGGCAGCTTGGGCGTGCCGGGCCCCCGTCAGGCCGCTTCGATCCAGACCGGCACGGCGCTGAACGCCGCGTTGGCCGAGATGCGATCGGTCTGGCGGTCGTCCGTCAGGTCGTTGATGCTGGCGCCGGCGTGGGCGCTCGCCACCTGCAGCCGCACGCCTTGGCGATCGTGGCCCCAGCCGTGGGGCAGGCTGACCACGCCCGAGCGGATGTCGGGCGTGACGTGCACTGGCACCTGGATGCGGCCGGTGCGCGAGGCCACCGTCACGGTCTGGCCTTCGCTGATCGCGTGGCGCTGGGCATCTTCGGGGTGGATCCACAGCGTGCAGCGGGCCTTGCCCGACACCAGGCGTTCGCTGTTGTGCATCCAGGAGTTGTTGCTGCGCACCTCGCGCCGGCCGATGAGCTTGAGGGTCGGGCGGCCGGTGTCGTTCTCTGGCAGCGGGTTGGTGAAGGGCGCGATCAGTTGCGGCAGCTCGCGGCGGATGGCCGCAGGCATCAGGTCGATGCACTTGCCGCGCGCCTGCAGGGCCTTGCCCAGCGAAGGCTGGAGCGGGCCCAGGTCGATGCCTTCGGGGTGGGCTCGCAGCTTGTCCATCGTCACGCCGCGATTGGCCGCGCCCGATCGATTCAGGCCAATGGCCAGCAGGCGCTGGGGCGACAGGCGTTTCATCAGTGCACGCGAGAAAAGGCCGGTCAGCCGCGAGCGCACGCCACCACGCTCGAGCGACCAGGTGCGGCGGGCGTAGCGCTGGGCCAGCTCGCTGTAGATCTCCCAGTCGTGCAGGGCGCCAGGCGCGCGATCGACGATGGCATCGCTGTAGCGCGCCACGTTGCGCACGGCCAGGTGCAGGAAGACGAGGTCGTAGTGGTCGTGCTCCACGAAGCAGGTCGGCGGCAGGATGACGTCGGCGTGGCGCGTGGTCTCGTTGACGTAGAAGTCGATGGAGACCATGAAGTCGAGTTGCTCGAGCGCTTCGTCGAGCTGGCGGCCGTTGGGCGTGGACAGCACCGGGTTGCCCGCGGCCGTGACCAAGGCCTTGATCTGACCCTTGCCGGGTGTGAGCATCTCTTCGGCCATGACGGAGACAGGCAGCTCGCCGCTGAACTCGGGTGCGCCCCGCACGCGGCTGCGCCAGGCGTCAAGGTGGCCGGGGCCCATCAACTTCATCTGGATGAGGTTGAGGGCCGGGCTGGTCAGCAGCGCACCACCTTCGCGGTCGATGTTGCCGGTCAGCAGGTTGATGACCTGGATGGCCCATTGGCAGACCACGCCGTGTGCCTGGGTGGACACGCCCATGCGGCCGTAGGCCACGCCGCCGCCTTGGCTTGAGGCGGCAGCCAGCTCGCGTGCGATGCGGCGGGTGGTGGCCGCGTCGATGCCGGTGTGGGCGGCGGTGGCTTCCGGGCTGAAGGGCGCGACGGCATCGCGCACGGCCTTGACCTGGTCGAGCAGGGGCTCGAGCGCGCCGGGTTGCGTGAGCTCTTCACCGAACAGGGTGTGGATCAGGCTGAGCAGGAAGGCGGCGTCGCTGCCCGGATCGATCGCCAGGTGCTCGTCGGCGATGGCGGCGGTCTCGGTGCGGCGTGGGTCGACCACCACCAGCTTGCCGCCGCGGGCCTTGAGCGCTTTGAAGCGCGCGCGCACATCGGGCACGGTCATCAGGCTGCCGTTGGAGGCCAGCGGGTTGCCGCCCAGCACCAGCATGTACTGGGTGCGGTCGATGTCGGGGATGGGGATGGCGAGTTGGTGGCCATACAGCCAGTGCGCCACCACGTGGTGTGGCAACTGGTCGGCGGAAGTGGCCGAAAAGCGTGAGCGCGTTTTCAGCTGGCTCAGGAACAGGTGGCCGTGGGTGACGTTGCCCCAGTTGTGCACGTTGGGGTTGCCCTGGTAGACCGCCACGGCGTTGGCGCCATGTTGCTCGCGCACCGTGGCCAGGCCCTCGACGACCATGTCGAAGGCCTGTTCCCAGCCGATGGGCTCCCAGCGGGTGACGCCACCTTCGACCACGCGGCGCACGGGCTGGCGCAGGCGGTCGGGGTCTTCGTGCAGGTCCTTGAGCGCAACCGCCTTGGGGCAGATGTGACCGCGCGAGAGTGGGTCGGCGTCGTTGCCCTTGACGCTGATGATGCGCGCTCGCGGGCCTTCGCCCTGGACCTGGAAAGTCAGGCCGCAGATGGCTTCGCAAAGGTTGCAAACGCCATGTTTGGTCGTGATGGGTGCGTCGGCAGCCGGCGCGGTGGGGGCATGGGCCATGAGGCGTCCTCGTGGTGGGATGACCCGAGATCATGCCAGCTTGTCCCCGGCTGCGTATCATCCGGGTTCACCCTGATTTCATCTGCGGCCGAGCCCATGCAACTGCAACCCAAACACGTTCAGCCCGTCGTCATGGCCGGCATCATGGCTTTCATCATGACGGCCTTCATCACCTGGCTGAACCTGGGATGGCGGCCGGACTTCCTCAAGCTCTGGGCGCGGGCCTTCGTGATCGCGTGGCCGGTGGCCTCGCTGGCGGCCTTCGTGGCCTCGCCGATCGCGCCCCGGATCACGCAGGCGATCTTGCGGTGGGTGAATTCGGCTCGGTGAGTCCGGCGGCGTCGGGGGCTTGTGCTGCTTCGGTGTCTGCGGCGGCCTTGGCCTCGTCGGAGGGCGCCT
>NZ_DCXA01000196.1:12379-13258 GCF_002328915.1 Aquabacterium sp. UBA2148 | reverse complement strand
CACGTCGCCCTTGACGGTGGCGATCACGATCTTGCCCTTGCTGCGCACGTCGCCGCCGGCCAGCTCCAGCTGGCGCTTTTCTTCTTCGATGTAGGGCAGCAGGTGCGCCACAGCCTGCTTCATCACGCGGGCGCTCTTGACCACCTGCGGCAGGAACATCTTGCCCGCACCGAACAGGTCGCCCACGGTGTTCATGCCGGCCATCAGCGGGCCTTCGATCACGTGCAGCGGGCGGCCACCATCGGCCTTGATCTTCTGCCAGCACTCTTCGGTGTCGGCGGTGATGAAGTCGGTGATGCCATGTACCAGGGCGTGGCTCAGGCGCGCCTCGACGGTGGCTGGCGCTTCGGCCGTGCCGCGCCAGGCCAGCTTGGCGCTGTCGTCCTTGGCCGTGCCCTTGACCTGCTCGGCGATGCCCAGCAGGCGCTCGGTTGGCGTCAGCGACGTGTCTTCGCCGTCCTTGAACACCGGCTTGCGGTTGAGCACCACGTCTTCGACCAGCTCGCGCAGGTGCGGATCGAGGTTGTCGTACACGCCCACCATGCCGGCGTTGACGATGCCCATGTCCATGCCCGCCTGGATGGCGTGGTAGAGGAACACGGTGTGGATGGCCTCGCGCACCGGCTCGTTGCCGCGGAAGCTGAACGACACGTTCGAGACGCCCCCGCTGATCTTGGCGCCCGGCAGGTTCTGCTTGATCCAGCGCGTGGCTTCGATGAAGTCGACGGCGTAGTTGTCGTGCTCTTCAATGCCGGTGGCCACCGCGAAGATGTTGGGGTCGAAGATGATGTCTTCCGGCGGGAAGCCGATCTCGTCGACCAGGAAGCGGTAGGCGCGTTCGCAGATCTCGACCTTGCGCGCGAAGGTGTCGGCCTGGCC
>NZ_DCXA01000196.1:8400-12281 GCF_002328915.1 Aquabacterium sp. UBA2148 | reverse complement strand
TGGCGGAAGTTGTCCTCGCCTTCTTTGAGCGAGATCGAGTTGACGATGCCCTTGCCCTGGATGCACTTGAGGCCGGCTTCGATGACTTCCCACTTGGAGGAGTCGATCATGATCGGCACACGCGCGATTTCGGGCTCACCGGCGATCAGGTTCAGAAAGCGCACCATCGACGCCTTGGCGTCGAGCATGGCCTCGTCCATGTTGATGTCGATGACCTGGGCGCCGTTTTCCACCTGCTGGCGCGCCACGGACAGTGCGTCCTCAAAGCGGCCTTCCAGGATCATGCGCGCAAAGGCTTTGGAGCCCGTCACGTTGGTGCGTTCGCCCACGTTGACGAACAACGTGCCCTCGCCAATGAGCACCGGCTCCAGGCCGGACAGGCGCATGGGGGCGACTTGGGAGGCGGTGGCTGGCGTGGTGGCGGCGGGAGACTGGGAAGGGGAGGTCATCCCGCCATTTTAGTTGGCCGGCCACCTCGTGCCGGGCCGGGGCCAAGGTGGGTGACCGACGGCCACAAAAGGAAAGGGCCCGGCGCTTGTGGCGCAGGGCCCCGAGGCGCAGACGCCGCACCCAGGTCAAGGTGAGCGCTGCAATGCCTTGCTCGGTGGTGTGGGGGACGAAGGCCTCAGGCCTTGAGCAGCGCGTAGAGCTCGTCCTTGAGGCTCACGCGGCGCTGCTTCTTGCCTTCCAGGTCGGCCGACGAAGCGTGTTCGACGCCGGTTTCCAGCCGCACGATCTCCTTGTCGAGATCTTCGTACTCCCGCTCCAGGCGCACGAAATGCGCGCTGCTGGTCTTGAGTGCGTGGATGCGGTCCTTCAGCTCGGGGAAGTCCTTGGCCAGCGGATGGTGTTCTTGGATCATGCGGCTCCTCTCAGTGCTCAACGGGTCTTTCAGGACTTCATGTTGACGCCGATCGGGGCTCGCGGCCTTGCGTCAGATCAAGCCTGCCGTTTACGCCCCAGGAAGCTTTCCTCGATGTGCAAGCTGCTGCGCACCCCCACGTCGGCGCGGTGGTCCTTCAGCCAGCGGTCTGCTGCGGCACGCCCGAGGTCTCGCAACTGCTCCAGGAAGACCCATTCGGTGTTGAACTTGGTCGAGGGGCCAAAGCCATTCATGCCTTCGTCGTCGGAAACCATGTGCATGTGCAGCTGCTTGTAGCGACCCGGGTCCAGCTTGTTCTCGCGCAACAGGCGGCCCACGAAGGCGATGGCCCGCATCTCGCCGATCAGGCTGGCATTGAACGTGATTTCGCTGAGCCGGTCCATGATGTCCACGCTGCGCGTCGGGGTGCCCTCGCGCTCCAGCGGGTTCAGTCGCACCAGCAGGATGTCGTTGAGCTCGGTGCGGTAGATCAGCGGGTAGAGCGCCGGGTTGCCTGTGTAGCCGCCATCCCAGAAGGGCTCATCGTCGATCTGCACGGCCTGGAACAGGAAGGGCAGGCAGGCCGAGGCCAGCAAGGCGTCGATGCTCAGCTCCTCGGCGCTGAAGACTCGCGCCTGGCCGGTGCGCACCGAGGTGGCAGTCACGAACAAGGGGATGCCGCAGTGCGCGCAGCCTTCGTGCAGCGACTCGACGCGAACGTGCTTGGCCAACACGTCCTTGAGAGGGTTGAGATTCAGCGGGTTGAACTCGTAGGGGCTGAACGAGCGGGTCAGCAGGTTGCCCCACTGCATCAATGCACTGGTGCCCAGGCCAAACGGGCCCAGCATGGCGTCCAGCCCTTGTGTGCCGAAAGGGTTGCTGAACGGGTTGCTCAAGGGACTGAACAGCGAGCCGTGGTGACTGACATCGCGCCAGAAATCGTGCAAGGCCTGCTGGGCCTGGCGTCGGGCTTGTTGGGGCCCGCCTGCTTCGTGCCCATCCACGTAACCCGACAGCGCGACCGCGCCATTGAGGGCCCCGGCGCTGGTGCCCGAGATGCCCGAGATGTCCACACCATCGTCGTCGAGCAGCCGATCGAGCACGCCCCACGTGAAAGCCCCGTGAGAGCCGCCGCCTTGCAGCGCCAGGTTGAGTCGGGGGCGGGCGGCGGGGCGAGGGCGCGATTTGGCGCGGGGGCGGGCGGCGGTCATGCGATCCAGTCTAGATGATTTTTGCTGCAGCGCAGCATGGGTGCGGCGGTGTGGCTGTCATCAGCGGGTCCCACCTTGATCGTTCAGGATGGGTCGCAGGGCCCGCACGACGACCCACTTCCGGGGGCGTGAATCAGGGGGGCGAATATTTGCGAGCAAGGTACTGTACAAACATCCAGTCTTTGCCATAATCACGGCATTCACTGTCATCACACAGGCCCCGCGCCGGAGATCACCCATGGAACCCAAGTCGACCCTCAGCACCGAAAAGGCCAAGGCTCTGCAGGCCGCCCTCGCCCAGATCGAAAAGCAGTTCGGCAAGGGCTCCATCATGCGCCTCGGTGAAGGCGAGGCCATCGAAGACATCCAGGTCGTCTCCACCGGTTCCCTGGGCCTGGACATCGCCCTGGGCGTTGGCGGCTTGCCCCGTGGCCGTGTCATCGAAATCTACGGCCCTGAATCCTCCGGCAAGACCACGCTGACCCTGCAGGTGGTCTCTGAAATGCAGAAAATTGGCGGTGTTTGCGCCTTCATCGACGCCGAACACGCGCTGGACGCCCAATACGCTCAAAAGCTCGGCGTCAACCTGCAAGACCTGCTGATCTCCCAGCCCGACACCGGCGAGCAGGCCCTCGAAATCGTCGACGCCCTGGTTCGCTCTGGCTCGGTCGACCTGATCATCGTCGACTCGGTGGCCGCGCTCACGCCCAAGGCCGAACTCGAAGGCGAAATGGGCGACGCCCTGCCGGGTCTGCAGGCCCGCCTGATGAGCCAGGCCCTGCGCAAGCTCACGGCCAACATCAAGAAGACCAACTGCACCGTCATCTTCATCAACCAGATCCGCATGAAGATCGGCGTGATGTTCGGCTCGCCCGAAACCACCACCGGCGGCAACGCCCTGAAGTTCTACGCCTCGGTGCGCCTGGACATCCGCCGCACCGGCTCCATCAAGCGCGGTGACGAGGTGGTCGGCAACGAAACCAAGGTCAAGGTTGTCAAGAACAAGGTCTCGCCCCCGTTCAAGACCGCCGAGTTCGACATCCTCTATGGCGAAGGCATCAGCCGCGAAGGCGAAGTCATCGACCTGGGTGTCACCGCCAAGGTGGTCGACAAATCAGGCGCCTGGTACGCCTACAGCGGTGAAAAAATCGGCCAAGGCAAGGACAACGCACGCGAATTCCTGCGTGAGAACCCCGACCTGGCGCGCGAAATCGAAAACAAGATTCGCGACTCCCTGGGGGTGGCCCAGCGCCCGCCCGCAGCCGCCAACGACGAGTACGACGACAAGGCCGCTTGATCCGCCTTGGTGACGTCGTTTCACACTGACCGAGCTTTGCGGGTGCCCCATGACGGACGAAGATGATTTTTCGCCCGATCTCCCGCAAGCGGCCGAAGCAGGTGGGGCGGCTAGCCGAGGCCGCCCGGGTTTGTCCCTGAAAGGGCGGGCCCTCAAGCTGCTCTCCATGCGCGAACACTCCCGTGTGGAGTTGCGCCGCAAGCTGGCGCCGCACGCGGAGTCGCCCGAGCAACTGGAAGCCGTGCTCGATGACATGGCGGCCAGGCGCTTTCTGTGCCTGGAGCGGTTCGCCGAATCGGTCGTGCACCGCAAGGCGGCGCGATTTGGCTCGGCCCGCATCAAAGCCGAGTTGGCGCAGCACCAGCTGCCCAGCCACGTGGCCGAGGCCGTGGTGCGCAGCCTGCGGGACACCGAGCTGGAGCGAGCTCACGAGCTGTGGGCTCGGCGTTTCGGCGAGGTGGCTGCAAGCCCGCAAGAACAAGCCCGCCAGGCCCGCTTCCTCATGGCCCGT
>NZ_DCXA01000196.1:1699-8307 GCF_002328915.1 Aquabacterium sp. UBA2148 | reverse complement strand
GCGGATTTGCCGGAGACGTCGTTCGAAGGGTCGTCCGAGGCGACGGGTTCCCGGACCCCGACGAAGAGTCGCTCGGCTGACGCCCCATCTCCGTGCAAACCCGAGTCTTGCCGAGGGGGCACCCCACCGCATCCGAGGGGTGGCGGTGCTATGCTGACTGCTGCAGTGCAACCAGGCCCAACCGGCCCCGCGCTTGCACCCGCCACTGCCCGATCGGCGGTGGTGGGTTCTGTCATGTTCGACCCGAACGCATCACCCACATCGCGAGATCCCCATGAAGATTCATGAGTACCAAGGCAAAGAGATCCTGAGCCGTTTTGGTGTGCCGGTCCCAAGAGGCATTCCGGCGTTTACCGTAGAAGAAGCCGTCGCAGCGGCTGAGAAACTCGGCGGCCCCGTCTGGGTCGTCAAGGCCCAGATCCACGCCGGTGGCCGTGGCAAGGGCGGCGGCGTCAAAGTGGCCAAGAGCCTGGACGACGTCAAGAAGCTGGCTGGCCAGATCCTGGGCATGCAGCTCAAGACCCACCAGACCGGCCCCGAAGGCCAGAAGGTCAACCGCCTCTACATCGAAGACGGCGCCGACATTCAGAAGGAATACTACGTGTCCGTGGTCACCGACCGCGGCACCCAGAAGATCGCCTTCATCGCCTCCAGCGAAGGCGGCATGGACATCGAAGAAGTCGCCCACAGCACGCCCGAGAAGATCATCACCGTCTTCATCGACCCGCTGGCCGGCCTGACCGACGCGCAAGCCCAGCAGATCGCCGACGGCATCGGCATGCCCGCTGATTCGCAAGCCCAGGCCAAGGACATCTTCAAGAAGCTGTACCAGTGCTACATGGAGACCGACGCGTCGCTGGTCGAGATCAACCCGCTGAACCGCGACAGCAAGGGCAACGTCATCGCCCTGGACGCCAAGTTCAACTTCGACAGCAACGCGCTGTTCCGCCACCCTGAAATCGTCGCCTATCGCGACCTGGACGAAGAAGACCCAGCCGAAGTCGAGGCCTCGAAGTTCGACCTCGCCTACATCCAGCTCGACGGCAACATCGGCTGCCTGGTCAACGGCGCCGGCCTGGCCATGGCCACCATGGACACCATCAAGCTGTTCGGCGGCGAGCCGGCCAACTTCCTGGACGTGGGCGGCGGCGCCACGGCAGAGAAGGTCACCGAAGCCTTCAAGATCATGCTCAAGAACCCCGACGTCAAGGGCATCCTGGTCAACATCTTCGGCGGCATCATGAAGTGCGACACCATCGCCGATGGCGTCATCACCGCCTGCAAGGCCGTGAACCTGAACGTGCCGTTGGTGGTCCGCATGAAGGGCACCAACGAAGACCTGGGCAAGAAGATGCTGGCGGACTCCGGTCTGCCCATCATCAGCGTCGACACGATGGCCGAAGCGGCCACCAAGATCGTCGCCGCCGTCAAGTAACGCCCCAGGAAAGAGACATCATGAGCATCCTCATCAACAAGGACACCAAGGTCATCACCCAGGGCATCACGGGCAAGACCGGTCAGTTCCACACCCTCGGCTGCCAGGCCTACGCCAACGGCAAGAACGCTTTCGTGGCGGGCGTGAACCCCAAGAAGGCCGGCGAGAAGTTCTCGGACATCCCCATCTACGCCTCCGTCAAGGAAGCCTCGCAGCAAACCGGCGCCACCGTGTCCGTCATTTACGTGCCGCCCGCTGGCGCCGCTGACGCCATCTGGGAGGCCGTTGAAGCCGACCTGGACCTGGTGATCGCCATCACCGAAGGCATCCCCGTGCGCGACATGCTGATGGTGCGCAACAAGATGAAGGCCAAGGAAGCGGCTGGTGGCAAGAAGACCTTGCTGCTGGGCCCCAACTGCCCCGGCCTGATCACGCCCGAAGAGATCAAGATCGGCATCATGCCCGGTCACATCCACCGCAAGGGCCGCATCGGCGTGGTCTCGCGCTCCGGCACGCTGACGTACGAAGCCGTGGCGCAGCTGACCGAGCTCGGCCTGGGCCAGTCCAGCGCCGTGGGCATCGGCGGTGACCCGATCAACGGCCTCAAGCACATCGACGTGATGCGCGCCTTCAACGACGACCCGGACACCGACGCCGTCATCATGATCGGTGAAATCGGCGGCCCCGACGAAGCCGAAGCCGCCCAATGGTGCAAGGACCACATGAAAAAGCCCATCGTCGGCTTCATCGCAGGCGTCACCGCCCCCCCGGGCAAGCGCATGGGTCACGCCGGCGCGCTGATCTCCGGCGGTGCCGACACGGCCGATGCCAAGCTGGCCATCATGGAAGAGTGCGGTTTCAAGGTCACGCGCAACCCGTCCGAGATGGGGCGCATCCTGAAGTCACTCATCTGACGCGAACCTGAACTGCGTGAACACCCGTGTGCCTGCGCGCACACGGTGCCACTCGAAGGCCCCCCGGGGCCGCCTCTCAGCCCCTACACTCAGGGGCTGATTCCTTTTTTGAGACATGGAAGCTTTCCTGACCCCCGAGTTCTGGCTCGCCGTAGGCCAGATCATCATGATCGACATCCTGCTGGGTGGTGACAACGCCATCGTCATCGCACTGGCTTGTCGCAACCTGCCGCCCGAGCTGCGCCGCAAGGGCATCCTCTGGGGAACGGCAGGCGCCATCGTGCTGCGGGTGATCCTGATCTTCTTCGCCATGTCCTTGCTGGCGCTGCCCTACCTCAAGCTGGTGGGCGCCGCCTTGCTGATCTGGATCGGCATCAAGCTGCTGGTGCCCGAAGACGACGAACACGGCGACCTCCAGGCCAGCGACAAGCTGCTGGGCGCCATCAAGACCATCATCGTGGCCGACTTCGTGATGAGCGTTGACAACGTCATCGGCATCGCGGGTGCGGCCCAGACGGCCGGCCACGAAGGCCACCAGATGCCACTGGTCATCTTCGGCCTGCTGGTGAGCATCCCCATCATCGTGTGGGGCAGCAGCGTGGTGCTCAAGCTCATGGACCGCTTCCCGGTCATCATCGTTGCCGGTGGCGCCCTGTTGGGCTGGATCGCTGGCACGCTCGCGGTGGGGGATCCGGCCATCCAGGGCTACCTGCCCCAGGCCGAGTCATTGCGTTACCTCGCTGGCGGGCTGTGCGCCTTGCTGGTCGTGGCGGTGGGCAAGGCCCTGGCGGCCCGGGCCCCCCAGGCCAGCTGAGGCGGAGGCCGAACGATGTCGCCGGTGGTCGGATGGATCCTCCTGCTGGCGGCCTGCGTGATGGGCGCAGGCTGGTGGTTCACGCGCCGCCGCAACGGTGGCCGTGGGGGTGATCGCTCCGCTGGTGGTGCGCGCAGCACCCAATGGGCCGATTTTTCCGACACCTCACCCCTGGCCGACAGCGCCGCTGAGTTGCAGCGGCGCAAACGCCAGGCCTTGCAGGACTTCGTCGACTCGCGCGACGACAACCGCCCTCCCTCGCGGTTTGCCGACACCAGCCCGGTCGCGTTCCACCCCCGCTTTCAGCGCTCCGGCCCGGTGCCCTTGTCTTCCGCGCCCGAGGTGGTGCCCATCGCCTCCATGCCGGCGCCCACGCCGCCCAAGGCCCCTGCGGTGACCATCCAGTTGCCCTCTGACCCGGGTCGCCCGAGCGGGCGCCCACCGCTGGACAGCTGGTTCGACGACATGACGGCGCCAGCCTCCATCACGTCGCCGCTGAACACCTTGCCCGGCGACGTGGTGTCGGCCCTCGGCGCCGAGGCCGCCTCATCAGACGACCCGGTTGCCGACCCCAATGCCGAGCGCATCCACCGCGCCTTGCTGACCCTGGGTGATGGGCCCGTGGACCAGGCATGGGAGGCCCTGCGCGGGCACCTGCCCCCCGAGGGGCTGAAGGTTGCCACCCTGGAAACCTGCGACCTGATCGCGGCCGCTTTCGAAGCGGAGCAACGTTTCGATGCCGCCCGCAACGTGTACGAGCACATGGCCGACCTCGACCCAGACTGGCGCGACGTGCGCCAGCGCCTGAGCCGCGCACGTGGCAAAGCGCAGGTCCAGGCGGTCGAGTCCTGGGGCTCGGTCGAGGCGCGGCCCGCGGCACATGGCGGCCTGTCGATGCTGGGCAAGTTCGTGCTCGACAAGCAACTGGGCCAGGGCGCAATGGGCGCCGTCTACCTGGCCCACGACCCCGCCACCGGCCAGCATGTGGCCATCAAGACCATGGCCCTGGCGCGCGAGTTCACGGGCGACGACCTGGTCGACGCCCGCAGCCGATTCCTGCGCGAGGCCGACATGGCCGGTCGCCTGCAGCACCCCGACATCGTTCAGATCCTCGATGCCGGCGAAACCGATGGCCTGGCCTGGATCGCCATGGAGCTGATCGACGGCGCGGACCTGGGTCAGCACACCCAGCCCGCCCGCCTGCTGCCGCTGCCCGTGGTGCTGCGCGCCATCGCCCGGGTGGCCGATGCGCTGGCCTACGCCCACACCCGGGGCGTCACGCACCGCGACATCAAGCCCGAGAACATCATGATCGACCTGCCCCGCGAGGGCGTGAAGGTGATGGACTTCGGCGTGGCGCGCCTGGCCGATGCCTCGCGCACCCGCACGGGTGTCATCCTGGGCACGCCCACCTACATGTCGCCCGAGCAGCTCTCCGGCCAACACGTCGACGGCCGCACCGACCTGTATTCGCTGGGCGTGACCTTGTTTCAGCTGCTGACCGGTCGCCTGCCCTGCGAGGCCGACTCGCTCGGTGCCCTGATGCGTGCCATCGCCCGCGAAACGCCTCCCAACGTCTGCACGCTGCGGCCCGAGTTGCCCCCGGCGCTCGGCGACGTCGTGGCCCTGGCGCTGCAAAAGCACCCGGCCACCCGCTACAGCTCGGGCGAGCAGATGGCCGAAGACTTGCGTGCGGTCTTGAAGATGCTGCCTGACGCTGGGTCCCCCGGCGTCGACATCTCCCTGGCCTGACGACATCCCTGTGCCCGCCCCCTGACCAACCCGGCGACAATTTCCCCCCATGGAGTTCGAGTTCTACAGCCAGACCGACACCGGTCGCGTCCGCAGCAACAACGAGGACAACGTCGCCATCGACACGTCCTGCTCGCTGGCGGTGCTCGCTGACGGCATGGGCGGCTACGCGGCCGGCGAAGTCGCCAGCGGCATGGCCTGCGAGTTCGTCAGCGCCGAGCTGGGGCGCTGGCTGAACGAGGCCGCGCCCCAGGCCAGCGACGGCGACGTGCGCCGCGCCATGGACATCTGCGTCGACAACGCCAACCGCGCCATCTTCGGTGCGGCCAACTCCAACCCGATGTACGCCGGCATGGGCACGACCCTGGTGCTGGGCGTCTTCCGCTCAGGCCGCCTGTTGCTGGGGCACATCGGCGATTCGCGCGGCTACCGGCTTCGCGCCGGGGTGTTGCAGCAGGTCACGAAAGACCATTCGTTACTGCAAGAGCAGATCGACGCTGGCATGCTCACGCCCGAGCAGGCGCAATTTGCCGCCAACAAAAACCTCGTCACCCGCGCCCTGGGCGTCGAGGACATGGCCCAGCTCGAAACCCACCAGCACGAAATCCAGTCGGGCGACATCTACCTGATGTGTTCGGACGGCCTGTCCGACATGCTCCGAGACCACCAGATCGCCGAAGTCATGGCCCAGCATCAAACGCTCCCCGAGATGGGCGCCGCCCTGGTCGCGGCCGCCAACGAGGCGGGCGGGCGGGATAATATTGCGGTCGTGCTGGTGCGCGCCCAGGGAGTGGCGGATCCTGCACCCAGATCCTGGTGGCCTTTCAGGCGCTTTGCTGGGCTGGGCTGAACGTCTCAACACACACACACAAGATCCATAAGCAGAGGTTCCGCATGGGAAAACTGGTCGTCTCACTCGATGGCGTGGTGATCAAGGAGGTCCAGGTCACGAAGGACCGCACCACCCTCGGTCGTCGCCCGTACAACGACATCGTGATCGACAACCTGGCCGTCAGTGGTGAGCACGCCATGTTGCAGCTGCTCAGCGGCAGCGTTTTCATCGAAGACCTCAACAGCACCAACGGCACCTACATCAACGGCAAGGCCGTCAAGAAGCAGCTGCTGCAGCACAACGACACGGTCGAGATCGGCAAGTACAAGATCAAGTTCCTGGCGGACGAAGGCTCCGACTACGAAAAGACGATGATCATGCGGCCGGGCACGCCGCTGCCGACGGCGCTGGGCGCGCAAGCCCACGCGGCTGCAGCCACCCCGACCGGCCCTTCCACCACGCCGGGCGCTTTCGGTGCTGCCATGGCCCAGGGCCCCAGCGGCTTCGGCAGCCTGCCCAGCCAGAGCCCGGCCTCCATCAAGGTGCTCAACGGTGCCGCAGCCGGCCGCGAGGTCGCACTGACCAAGGTCGTCACCACGGTGGGCAAGCCTGGCGTGCAGGTGGCCTCCATCACCAAGCGCCCGGGTGGCTACGTCTTCGCGCACGTCGAAGGTTCGGCCCGCCCCACGGTCAACGGCTCGCCCGTGGCGGCCGACCCGGTCCACCTCAAGAGCGGCGACGTGATCGAGCTGGCCGGCACCCAGATGCAGTTCGTTCAGGCCTGAACGAACGGGCTCAACCCCACGAGCCAGCACCATGATCCGCGTCCTCGGCTGCTTCGGCTCGATCGCGGCGCGCTCG
>NZ_DCXA01000196.1:0-1640 GCF_002328915.1 Aquabacterium sp. UBA2148 | reverse complement strand
AGCGCTGCCACACCACGGCCTTCCTGCTCGATGACGACATCCTCATCGACGCGGGCAGTGGCGTGGGCGAGTTGCGCCTGGACGAGCTCGCCCGCATCGACCACGTCCTGATCACGCACAGCCACCTGGACCACGTGCTCAGCATCCCGCTGCTGGCTGACACGGTCATCAAGCTGCGCATGGGGGGAGGGGGCTTGAGCAGTCTGCGCCCCATCCACGTTCATGCTTTGCCTGAGACGCTGGCCGCCTTGCGCGCCCACATCTTCAACGGTGTGATTTGGCCTGACTTCACGCGCCTGCCCAGCGCCCAGCATCCGGTGCTGGTTTTTCACGAGTTCCAGGTGGGCGAGGTGCTGCGCTTTCCGGCGCGTGGCGGCGTCGACGACCGGCTGGTGCATGTGCTGCCGGCGGCGCACACGGTGCCAGCGGTGGGCTTTGGCATCGAGACGCCGCAGGGCTGGTGGGTGTTCACGGGTGACACGGGCCCCAACCCGGCCTTGTGGCAGGCGCTGCAGGGTGAGCGCATTGCTCAGTTGGTGATCGAGACCGCGTTTGGCAACGAAGAGGCGCACCTGGCGAACATCAGTGGGCACCTGTCACCGCAGACGCTGGCCCAGGAGCTGGCGCAGTTGGATGGCGAGGTCAGCGTCTACATCACCCACCCCAAGCCCGGCGAAGTGCCGGCGGTGCTGTCGCAGGTGAGGGCGCTGGACAGCCGGCACCGGATCGAGCCGCTGCGCGAGGGGTTGCGGTTTCATGCGCCGGCTGAGGATTGAGGCGTTCCGTTTGCCCTCTCCCGGGGTTTTCGTCGTTGGCCCCTGGGTCGTATCATGGACACGAGATCCGATGTGAAAGGAAAGCCATGCGACCGTCCGTTGCGCTCGATATGAAGCGAAACGCTGTGCGCGAAGCGGTGAACCGTTTCCGCACGGCCAACCCCCGCATTTTTGGATCGGTGCTGCATGGCACTGATCAGGACGGCAGTGACCTTGATCTGCTGGTTGACGCGCTGCCTGGCGCCACGCTGCTGGACTTGGGCGATTTGGAAGCAGAGCTGAAATCGCTGCTTGGCGTGGACGTTGATTTGCTGACACCCGGCGACCTGCCACCAAAATTCCGCGCCAAGGTGCTCGCGGAGGCTCGGCCGGTATGAGGGCGAACCGATTGCCGGATTACCTGGGCCACATTCAACAGGCTGCGGCTGATGCGTGCAGCTTCGTGGAAGGGATGGACAAGGATGACTTCCTGGCTGACAGGCGCACTCAGCAGGCCGTCATCATGAGTTTGATCGTCATTGGTGAGGCCGCTACAAAGGTGATGGATTCGAGTGCCGGCTTTACCCAGGCGCATGCGGAAATACCGTGGCGCAGCATGCGTAACATGCGCAATCGCATGGCCCATGGGTATTTCGACATCAACCTTGATGTGGTTTGGGAAACGGTTCAAGAATGGTTGCCAGAACTGCTCAAGCAACTGCCCGCCGCGAGACAGGATGCTGAACACTTGGACTGCTCGGACTGAAACCATGCCTTTGCAGCATTCAGACCTAGACCGTCGCAGCTTGGCCATGCACCGGCTGGCCGTGGAAAAGCTTGAGCGTGAACCGGCGCTGCTGGAGCGCGCGCGCGCGATTCTGGCTC
>NZ_DCXA01000317.1:7306-7500 GCF_002328915.1 Aquabacterium sp. UBA2148 | reverse complement strand
GAAGAGCTCGTGGGGCTCGCCTGCGTTCGATGTGAGGCCAGGCATCAAGCCCACGGTGGACTGCGTGACCCCAGCCCAGGTGCCCGCGCGCAAGGTGCGCACGCTGCCGCGACCAAACCAGCTCTTGTGGCGCGCCTCGTGGGCTTGCTGCAGCAGCGTGGCCAGGAAGGTGGCCTCGGCGTGGTTGCCGCACA
>NZ_DCXA01000317.1:0-7146 GCF_002328915.1 Aquabacterium sp. UBA2148 | reverse complement strand
GTTGGCCTTGTGGTCCCAGCCCTGCAGCACGAGCTTGGTGGGGCGCAGCTCGCGGCGTGCGGCCAGGGCGGTGATGCTGTCTTGCTCTTGCTGGCTGGTGTGGCCATGAAAGCGGATGCCCCGGCCACCCAGGCTGTGCACGCTGGTCAGGTCTTCGGGCTGCTGGGCGCTGCGCACGAAGAAGACCACCCGGTGGCCCATGGGGGCGTCGGCGTGTTCTTCGACACGCCAGGCAATGCCTTCTTCGGCCAGGAGACGCTGGATGAATTCAAGGTCGCTCTCGCGGTGCTGCACGCAGTAGCTGCGCTGGCCACCGTTGCGGGCAAACAGGCCCTGGGCGACGTGTTCCGCCACGCCCGTGTCCCAGTGCCAGGCGGCCAGTTGCGGGTGGTCGGCGAAGACGTCTTCGACGATTTGCACAACGCTGGCGTCCTGCCAAACCCTGCTGCACAGGGCGTGGTCGAGCAGGGCGATCCAGGGCTGCAGCAGCAGGGCCTTGCGGGCAAAGCCGCCGTCGGACTGCAGCGAGCGCGCTTCGGTGACCACGCCGCTGCGCGAGACCTCGCTGCCATCGGACAGGCGCGTGGTCAGCGTGACGGGACGCGCGTAGAGGTCTTTGAGCGCGACGCGGGTGTCAAGCGCGAGGACGTGGATGCACAGCTCGAAGGGCTGGGAGACGGCTTCGTGCAGCTCAAAGCGCTCGACCAGCAAGTCAGCCGGCAAGGGTTGCTCGGCGTGCGCGGCCGCCAGCGCGTGCAGCCGGGTGTCTTGCGCCCACGCAGACAGCAGCCCGGCCAAGTCCGACAGGCTTGGCAGATTCATGGTCCCTGAGGTTTTGATTTGAGTGGCGGCCAGTCTATGGCTGCTGCCTCAGCACAAAGCTCCCCAGGACGGGGGTAATTTGAAAACGAATGCAAATTGCGGCAAAAGGATCAGGACTCAATCACAGTCCACCCTTCGCGCTTCAATCAACAACGCTTTCAGAAATCACTTCACCCAGGTGTTCATCTGCATGATCGGCAGCATCACCGACATCACGATGAGCATGACCACCAGGCCCATCACGACGATGAGCAGGGGTTCGAGCACCGTGGCAATCGCCAGCGCACGGCGCTGCACCTCGCCCGAGAGCTGCACCGCGGCGCGCTGCAGCATCAACGGCAACTGGCCGGTCTGCTCGCCCAAGCGGGCGAACATCGACAGCAGGCCCGGGAAACGCTTCTTGGCCGCGATGGCCGAGGCCAGGGGCGCGCCTTCGCGCACCTGCACCAGCGCGTCCATCGCGTCGGCGCGCATGGCGCGGTTGGAGAGCGTCTCGGCCGCCGCCTGCAGCGCCTTGAGGATGGGCACACCCGAGCCCGCCAGCATGGCCAGCGTGCCGGCGAAACGCGCGGCGTTGTAGCCCCGCGAGAGCCGGCCGATGATGGGCAGCTCCAGCCAGAAGGCGTCGAACTTCTGACGGAAGGCCTCGTCGCGCAGCGCCACCAGCAAACCGGATCCCCCGCCAACGATGCCCAGCATCATCAGCCAGCCCCAGTTGCGCATGAAGGCGCTCAGACCCAGCATGAACTGCGTGAGGAAGGGCAATGCCCGCTTGCTGCTGGAGAACACCTGCGCCACCTGCGGCACCACGAACACCAGCAGCGCCACCACGATGACCACCGCGAACAGCGACACGATGGCCGGGTACAGCGTGGCGCCGATCAGCTTGGACTTGAGCGCCTGCTGCTCTTCGAGATCGTTGGCGAGCTTGTCGAGCACGCCGCCGAGCTGGCCGCTTTGCTCACCGGCGGCCACCACGCCGCAGTACACCTCGTCGAACTCGCGGGGCGAGCCCAGCAAAGCGCGGGCAAAGGGCGAGCCGGCGTTGACCTCGGCACGCAGGTGTGCCACGAGCTCGCGCTGGCGCGGGTCTTCGGCTTCATCGGCGAGCGCCGTGAGCGCCCGCTCCAGCGGCAAACCCGCCACCACCAGGCCCGAGAGCTGGCGCGTCCAAACGGCCAGCTCCGAGGAGTTGAACACCCGCCGCGCGAACAGCTTGGTCGACGTGCTCTGCTCGCTCTCGGCCACCTGCACGGGCGCCACCTTGAGCGGCACCATGTGCTGGGTGCGCAGCTGGGCGCGCGCGGCCTTGGGGTTGTCGGCATCGACCAGTCCGTTGACGGTCTTGCCGGTGGCGTCCAGGGCTTCGAAGCGGAAGGCGGGCATGGTGGTTACTCAGGTGCTCGGGTCGGGGCTGTCGTGCGGGCGGTCATTCCCGCGTGACGCGCAAGACCTCTTCGAGCGAGGTCACGCCTTCGGCCACCAGGCGGTCGCCGTCTTCGCGCATGGTCTTCATGCCGCTGAGCTGGGCCACCTCGAACAGCTTGGACTCGGCCGCCTGCTCGTGGATCAGGCCACGGATCTCGTCGTCGGCCACCATGAGTTCGTACACACCGGTTCGGCCCTTGTAGCCGCTCATGCCGCATTCGGGGCACCCCACCGGGTGCCACTTGCCCTGGTCATCCTGGCGCTTGCAGTGCACGCACAGCTTGCGCACCAGGCGCTGGCCGAGCACGCCCAGCAGCGAGCTGGACAACAGGAAGGGCTCAATGCCCATGTCGGTGAGACGCGTGACGGCGCTGGGCGCGTCATTCGTGTGCAGCGTGGCCAGCACCAAGTGACCGGTCAGCGAAGCCTGCACGGCGATCTGCGCGGTTTCGAAGTCGCGGATTTCACCGATCATGATGACGTCCGGGTCTTGCCGAAGGATGGCGCGCAGGGCCTTGGCAAACGTCAGGTCGATCTTGGCGTTGACCTGGGTCTGGCCGATGCCGGGCAGCTCGTACTCGACCGGGTCTTCCACCGTCAGCACGTTGGTGGTGGCGGCGTCGACCGTGCTCAGGCCGGCGTACAGCGTGGTCGTTTTACCGGAGCCGGTTGGGCCGGTGACCAGCACGATGCCGTGCGGCTGGCGCAGCAGGCGCTTGAAGCGGTCCAGCGAGTCGCCGCTCATGCCCAGCGATTCGAGGGTGAACTTGTTGGCGTCGCCCTTGTCCAGGATCCGCAGCACGGCGCGCTCGCCGTGGGCCGATGGCAGGGTCGAGACGCGAACGTCCACCGCGCGGCCGCCGATGCGCAGGCTGATGCGGCCGTCCTGCGGCAGGCGCTTTTCGGAGATGTCGAGCTCGGCCATGATCTTCAGGCGCGAGATCAGCGCGGCGTGCAGGGCCTTGTTGGGCTGCACCACCTCGCGCAGCGTGCCGTCGACGCGAAAGCGCACCGACGACGAACGCTCATAGGGCTCGATGTGGATGTCGGATGCGCCGTCCTTCGCGGCCTGCGTGAGCAGCGCGTTGAGCATGCGGATGATGGGCGCGTCGTTGCTCGACTCCAGCAGGTCTTCAACGGCGGGCAGGTCCTGCAGCATGCGCGACAGGTCGACCGCGCTTTCGACCTCGCCCACCACGGCGGCGGCGCTGCCTTCACCGGCGGCGTAGGCCGTGGCGATGCGCTGCGACAGCGTCTCGGCGGGCTCCTGCTCGATGACGTCGACGGCGTACTTGCGCATCACCTCCGACAGCGCAGCGGGTGACACGCCGACGCTGGCCCACAGGGTGGATCGCTCGGCGTCGGCTTCGAGCAGCAGGCCGTGGGCCCTGGCGAAGGCGTAAGGAAGGGGGTGGCGGGCGCCCATGGTCGTGCGGCTCCGGTCGGTCAGCGCAGGGCCGAGGTGGCGGGGGCTGCTGGGGCCGCAGGCACCGATGCGGCTGGCACCGCAGCTGGCGCCGGCACCGGTTGCACGCGCGGCAGTACCAGGTTCGGCTCGGCTGCGTTCGGGTCGTCCAAAGGTTGGCGCACCGAGGGAGGCATCATCTGGTTGCTGAGCTTGAGCGGCTCGATCACCGGCGCACCGTTCACCGCGCCCAGCACACCGCTGGCCTCCGGTTGGCTGCTGACCTGCTTCTGGCGCATGAACTCGTAGCGGTCCAGCGTGACGGCGTTGGCCGCGTCCTGGTCACGCATCACGACCGGTCGCAAGAAGACCATCAGGTTGGTCTTGTTGCGTGAACGCGCGCGGCTCTTGAACAACTCACCCAGCACCGGGATGTCGCCCAGCAGAGGCACCTTCGAGATGCCGTTGCTGAACTCGTCCTTGAGCAGACCACCCAGCACCAGGGTCGTGCCGTTGTCGATCACGACGGTGGTTTCGATGGAACTCTTGTTGGTGGTCAGACCTTGCGTGTCTCCCTTGCTGGCCGCGTCCACCGACGAGTTTTCCTGGAACACCGTCATACGCACCGTGCCGCCCTCGCCCACCTGCGGTCGCACGCGCAGCGTCAAGCCCACGTCCTTGCGCTCAACGGTGGTGAAGGGGTTGACGGAGCCAGAGCTGGAGTTGTTGTTCGTGTAGGAGCCAGTGACGAAGGGCACGTTCTGGCCGACAACGATCTTGGCTTCTTCGTTGTCCAACGCGATCATGTTCGGCTTGGACAGCACGTTGCCATCGGCGTTGGTCTCCAGGAAGCTGGCCAAGGCGCCAAGGCTGTACTTGCCGTTGGAGAGCTTGCGCGCGATGCCCAGGTTCAGGCCCGTCATCGTGGCGCCGACGGTCTCCGGATTTGCGATCAGGCTGAAGAGCCCAGGCACGCCTCCGGTTGCGGTTCTCAGGTTAGTACCGCCTATGACCTGCGTGGAGTCGCCCGAGCCTGCCGCCCATTGGAAGCCGACCTCGGCCAGTTTTCTTTCGTTGACCTCGACGATCATCGCCTCGATGTAAATCTGCGCGCGACGACCGTCGAGCTGCTCGATCACGGCGCGCAGCTGCTTGTACAGCGCGTCGCTGGCCGTGATGATCAGGGAGTTGGAGCTCGGGTCGGCCTGGATGAAGCCACCCGTCGAGGGCTGCACCGAGGCGCCCACCGGGGCCGTGGCCTGCGACGATGCACCGCCCGAGTTGCTGCCCGAAGAGGTGTTCATGCCGGTCTGGGTCGTTGGCGTGGAGGTGGTGCTGGTGGGCGAGCCCCCCGATGCCCCGCCACCCGATGAAGCGCCGCCACCGGCCGACGCGAACGCCGCGCGCAGCACCTGGGCCAATTTGACCGCATCGGCGTTGCGCAGGTAGACCACGTGGATGCCACTGCCCCCAACGCCAGCCGTGCCCGGGCGGTCCAGGCGCTGGATGACGTTGCGCACCAGCCCCATGCGGGCGGCGTTCTGGGCGCGCACCATCAGCGTGTTGGTGCGGGCATCTGCCATCACCACGGCGCCACCAGCGGTCGCTCCACCGGCCGCACCAGGCGCCGCGCCGCCTTCGATGAGCTTTTGCACCATGGGCGCGATGTCCACCGCGATGGCGTGCTGCAGCGGGATCGCTTCCATGTCGGTGGTCGACGGCACGTCCATCGCCGCGATCATCTGGCTGATGCGCTGCAGGTTGTCGGCGTAGTCGGTCACCACCAGGGTGTTGCTGCCCGGGTTGGCGTTGATCGTGTTGTTGGGGCTGATGAGCGGGCGCAGCACGCCCACCATGTTGGCCGCCGACTCGAACTGCAGGCGGAAGATCTGGGTCAGCACCTGGTCACCGGCGCGCTTGACGGTGCCGACTTCAACGGTGCCCGTCTGCAGCTTGGCTTCGGCCTCGGGCACGATCTTGAGCATGTTGCCCACCTCGACCACGCTGAAGCCCTGGCCACGCAGCGCCGCCAGGAAGTTCAGGTAGGCCTCGCGCGGCGTCAGGGGCTGGTCGCTGTAGAGCGTGATCGCACCCTTGACGCGGGGGTCGACCATGATCTGCTTGTCGACGATGACGGCCATGGCACGCGCCACGCCTTCGATCTCGGCGTTGACGAAGTTCAGCGTGACCGTGGCGCCGCCCTTCTTGACGGGGGCTGCGGAGACCGCGCCCACCGTGAAGCCTGGCAGCAAACCACCTGGGCCGAAAGCCAGGGCAAGGGCCGTGACCAGGGCGGTGGCGCGGGAGCGCGTGAGCAGGGGATGGGTCTTCATGCCTTATCCGATCGAAATGACGGAGCGCTCGCCTTGGCGACGCCCGATGATGTTCAGGAGGTTGTCCAGCGCGCCCTGGCTGGCTTCGCTGGCACGGGCTTCGCCACGGAAGCGCACACCAGAAGGCGTGACACCACCGTTGCCCGTCAGGCTGAGGGCCCCGTCGAGGGTGCCCAGGTTGAGTTGAACCTGCCCTTCGGCGTCGCCGACCACGTCCAGCCGGTACGAGCCCAGGCGGTCCAGCGTGGTGATGCGCGAGGCGACGTTGTCGAGCGCCACCTCGGCCTGGCCCTGCACACGCAGGCGGCCTTGGGTCCAGGAGAAGCTGAGGTCACGGGTGCTCACTCGCAGCACGCCGCTCAATTGCAAGGTGTTCCAGGGCGTGCCCAGGCCACCGAGCCAGGCTGCCGGCCAGTGTCCGATCTCGCCAGCGGTTTGAACAGGCTGACCAGGCTGGGCTTGGGTGGCCACGCGCACCGTGGCGCCCGACAAGGCAGGCTGCACGATCAGCACCAAGGGGGTCTGGATGCAGCAGTCCTGCTGCAGAACCAGTGAGACGCCTTGCAGCCCGAGACGCATCGACCAGTTCAGGCGCCCAGGCAAAGCCCGCGCGTCGCGGCTGCCCGGCCCGCCCGTGAGCACGGCCACGGCATCGCCGCGCCAGATGGTGCCCTTGGCGTCGGCCAGCAACAGGCGGCCGTCCGAGGCCGACACCACGGCCTTGGCCAACCAGGGTGCGGGGGCATAGGCGATCAGGCCCAGCATGGCACCCACGCCCGCGCCCCACCAGCCCCAGCGGCGCCCAGCCCGGCGCATGTTCTCCCAGCGGGCGACCTCGAGGGTGGACTCCAGCCAGCGGGTGGTCAGCGCGGTCGCGCCTTTCATCCAGCCGGGGCGTCGGTTGAGCAGGGGCAGGCCAGCCATGTTCTTGCCCTTTCAGCGCGGCGCTTGAGCCGTGGACAGGCTCAGCACGATGCTGCCGTTGTAACGCCCGGCCTGGGCCTGCTGCAGGTTGGCCTCCAGGGGCCTGGCGCGCGCAGCGGTGCGGACTTCATCGAGCCAGGAGGCCAGGCTCTCGCCGGGCACCTCGCGCAGGCTGAGGGTGGCGCGGTCGCCTTGCACGCTCAGCGTGGCGGCGGGGCCCAGGCGGTCGGAGGC
>NZ_DCXA01000259.1:7654-9047 GCF_002328915.1 Aquabacterium sp. UBA2148 | reverse complement strand
TCTACCCTGCAGGCGCCACCACCAACAGCGATGCCGGCGTGACCGACCTGCGCAAGACGCACAAGGTGCTCGAGGCCATGCAGCGCGAGGGCCTGGTGTTCTGCGTGCACGGCGAGGTCACCGACAGCGAGGTCGACGTGTTCGACCGCGAGAAGGCCTTCATCGACGACAAGCTGATCCCGCTGCGCCGCGACTTCCCCGAGCTCAAGGTGGCCTTCGAGCACATCACCACCAAGGAAGCCGCGCAGTACGTGAGCGAGGCGGACCACTTCGTGGGCGCCACCATCACGCCGCAGCACCTGCTCTACAACCGCAACGCCATCTTCATGGGCGGTGTGCGCCCACACTACTACTGCCTGCCCATCCTCAAGCGCGAAGAGCACCGCGTGGCGCTGGTCAAGGCGGCCACGAGCGGCTCGTCCAAGTTCTTCCTGGGCACGGACAGCGCGCCGCACGCATCTCACCTCAAGGAGCATGCGTCGGGTTGTGCGGGCTGCTACACCGCGCCTTGTGCGCTGGAGTTGTACGCCGAAGCGTTCGAAGCGGCGGGCGCGCTCGACAAGCTCGAGGCCTTCGCCAGCTTCCACGGCCCCGACTACTACGGCCTGCCGCGCAACACCGACACCGTCACGCTGGTGCGCGAGGACTGGGTGGTGCCCGAAGAGCTGCCCTTCGGCGAGACCGTCATCAAGCCGCTGCGGGGCGGTGAGACGCTGCGCTGGAAGATGCGCTGAGTCCGGCGGTCACTCGGAACGATCGCTGGCAGATGCCTGGATGGACGTGGTCGTCTCCACGTCACCATCCTGGGCTCGTCGGCCGGCTCGCAACTCCTGTCGCAGCCGATCGATCTCATGGCGCAGTGACTGCATCTCCTTGTGCATGTCACGCAGGATCTCGCGCTCGACCTTGCGCTCTTGCGAACCCACGAACATGGCCGCCACCGAGGCTGTCACCAGCGACAGCAGGCCATAGCCCAGCAGCACCACGAACACGGCGAAGATGCGTGACGCCGTCGAGCTGGGCACCATGTCGCCGTAGCCCACGGTGGCGGCGGTGGAGAACGCCAGCCACAGGCCATCGTGCAGCGTCTTGACCTCGGGGTCGAGCCAGAAGAAACCGATGCCGCAAAGCACCAGCACGGCCGCGCCCATCGCCAGCAAGCGGGCCAGACCCGTTTCCGTGAACAGCGGCTGGCTGATCTTGAGCAACCTGTAGAGCATCAGCACCGCGATGACCAGCCGCCAGATCAGCGCCGCCTCCGACTCGTTGCTCTGCGGCAGCACGGCATTGGCCAGCAGGGCCGCTCCCAGGAACCAGTCCAGCTTGAGCTGCATGGGGTGCTCGCCCCAACTGCCTGAGTGGGTTCGGCTCGGCTCGTGGGCGCGTTGGTGCA
>NZ_DCXA01000259.1:7281-7571 GCF_002328915.1 Aquabacterium sp. UBA2148 | reverse complement strand
GGCTGCGCTGCACCCGCCAGGCCGATGCCAGCAGCACCAGCCCGCTGACCAGGTACATCCACGTCGCCCAGGTGGCGGGCGTGGGCATCATCGAGTCGTAGAAGGCCGGCACGCTGGCAACCAGCGCGATCAGCATGGGCCAGGGCGAGTTCGACGCGTCGCCGTGACGGTGCCTCATGCTCTGCGAGCCTCAGGCGGGCAGGTAACCCTCGACCGACAGGTAGCGCTCGCCCGTGTCGTAGCAGAAGCCCAGCACGCGGCTGCCGGCGGGCAGCTCGGGCAGCTTCTGG
>NZ_DCXA01000259.1:5957-7170 GCF_002328915.1 Aquabacterium sp. UBA2148 | reverse complement strand
ATGCCGACCAGCATGCCCTCTTCGCGGGCGGCGCGGCGGCCGAACTCGCGCGCGTCTTCGGCGTCGACCTGGATCACGCCGTCGAGCAGGTCGGTGTGCAGGTTGGCGGGCACGAAGCCGGCGCCGATGCCCTGGATGGGGTGGGGTGCCGGGCTGCCGCCCGAGATCACCGGCGAAGCCTTGGGCTCGACCGCGTACACCTTGAGCTGCGGCCACTTGGCCTTGAGCACCTTGGCGCAACCCGTGAGGTGACCGCCCGTGCCCACGCCGGTGATCAGCACGTCCAACCCTTCAGGGAAGTCGGCGAGGATTTCCTGCGCCGTGGTGCGCTCGTGCACCGCGATGTTGGCCGGGTTCTCGAACTGCTGCGGAATCCAGGCGCCGGGGGTTTGCGCGGCGAGTTCTTGCGCGCGGGCGATCGCGCCCTTCATGCCCTTCTCGCGCGGGGTCAGGTCGAACGTGGCACCGTAGGCCAGCATCAGGCGGCGGCGCTCGATCGACATGCTGTCGGGCATGACCAGCACCAGCTTGTAGCCCTTGACCGCGGCCACCATGGCCAGGCCCACACCCGTGTTGCCGGACGTCGGCTCGATGATGGTGCCGCCCGGCTTGAGCACGCCACTGGCCTCGGCATCTTCGATCATGGACAAGGCGATGCGGTCCTTGATGGAGCCACCCGGGTTGGCGCGTTCGGCCTTGATCCACACCTCGGCGGCGCCAAACAGGCGGTTCATGCGGACGTGCGGGGTCTGGCCGATGGTTTCGAGGATGTTCTGGGCTTTCATGTCTGGATTCCGAGGTGACGCAGGGTGAATCGTTGAAATGGGCTCGAACCAGCAAGGATACGCCGCCCCGGGTCAGAATAGCCGGATGACGCTGAACAACTCCAACAAGCTTGCATGGACTGCCCGACCGCATGCTCGGGCAGACAGATCGCCAACCGCTTGGCGGTTCATGGCGATGGCCTGGTTGATGCTGTGCACCCTGGTCGCCTTGTTGCTGAGCACACTGGCGCAGGCCCAGACCTTCCTGCCCCCTGACCAGGCTTTCCGAGTCGAGGCGCAAGCCTCGGGTCCCCGGTCCGTGGAGGTGCGTTTCGCGCTGGCGCGGGACGTCTACCTGTACCGCGAGCAGATGAAGGCCTCGCTGCAACCGGCGGGGGGCACCGAGCAGCCCCTGACCTGGGACCTGCCGCCGGGCGAGACCAAGTACG
>NZ_DCXA01000259.1:3043-5862 GCF_002328915.1 Aquabacterium sp. UBA2148 | reverse complement strand
CCAAGTACGACCCGACGTTCGACAAGGAGCTCGAGGTCTACCACGCCGACGTGACCGGTGGCTTGAGCCTGCCTGCCGGGCTCCAGGGCGAGGCCGTGCTGACCATCGGCTACCAAGGCTGTGCCGATGCGGGCTTGTGTTACCCGCCGCAGGCGCGACGCCTGCGTGTGGTGATCGATGACGCGGGCGCCATCGCCAGCATCGAGCCGATGGGCGGTTTGGCGGGCGCTGGAGCCGGTCAAGCCGGCCAAGCCGGGCAGGGCGGCGCGGTGGTCGGCGGGGCCTTGTCCCTTGGCGGCCTGGATGCCGCAGCAGGCACCGAACGCATCCGCCAGGCCCTGGACTCGGGGCAGCTCTGGACGGTGGTGGGCGTGTTCTTCCTGGCCGGCGTGCTGCTGTCGCTGACGCCTTGTGTGCTGCCCATGGTGCCCATCCTGTCGTCGATCATCGTCGGCCAGAAGGACCGCGTGACCCGGGGCCGGGGCTTTTTGCTGGCGCTGTCCTATTCGCAAGGCATGGCCCTGGTCTACACCGGCCTGGGCGTGGCCGCAGGCCTGTTGGGCCAAGGCCTGGCCGCCTACCTGCAACACCCTTGGGTGGTGCTCGCGTTCGCGGCGCTGATGGTGCTGCTGGCGCTGTCGATGTTCGGCCTGTACGAGTTGCGCCTGCCAGTGGCCGTGCAGAGCTGGTTGGGCGAGGGCAGCAACCGCCTGCCTGGCGGCAAGTTTGTCAGCGTGTTCGCCATGGGCGTGGTCTCGGCCCTGATCGTCAGCCCCTGCGTGTCGGCGCCGCTGGCCGGGGCTTTGCTCTACATCAGCCAGACCCGTGACGTGGTGCTCGGTGGCAGCGCGCTCTACGCCATGGCCTGGGGCATGAGCCTGCCGCTGCTGCTGGTGGGCGTGTCGGCAGGCAGCTTGCTGCCACGCGCTGGTGCCTGGATGACGGCGGTCAAGGCGCTGTTTGGCGTGCTGATGCTGGGCATGGCTGTGTACGTGGCCCAACCCGCCTGGCCCTACCTCAAGACCCAGGTGCTGGGGCTGGAGTCCTCGGCCTCGGCCCACCGCAGCGTGCTGCCATTCAAGCGCGTGCATTCCGTGGCCGAGCTCGACGCGGCCGTTGCCCAGGCCCGAGCCGACGGCCGCGCCGTGATGCTCGACTTCTATGCCGACTGGTGCGTCTCGTGCATCGAGATGGAGCGCGAGACCTTCACCGACGCGCTGGTGCAGTCGCGCCTCAAGGGCGTGGTGCTGCTGCAGGCCGACGTGACCCTGAACTCGGCCGACGACCGAGCTTTGATGGAGCGCTTTGGCCTGTTCGGTCCGCCCGGCATCCTGTTTTTCAACCCGCAAGGACAAGAGCAGACCGGTGCGCGCGTCATCGGCTTTCAGAACGCCCAGGACTTCCTCAAGAGCCTGCTGAAAGCGGGGCTCTGAGCCGTGCACCCGCAAGCCGATCAGCTCTGGAAAGGGCCGCGCTGGACCATGTCCGTGTTGCTGGCGGCGCTCGGCATGCTCGGGCCCTTTGCCATCGACACCTACTTGCCGGCGTTCTCCGGCATCGCCGCCGACCTGCGCGCCACGCCGATCGAGATCCAGCAGACGCTTTCGGCCTACCTGTTTGCCTTCGCCTTCATGAGCCTCTTCCACGGCTCGCTGTCGGACAGCTTTGGGCGCCGCCCGGTGGTGCTCACGGGCATCGTGGTCTTCACCATTGCCTCGGCCGGGTGCGCGCTCTCGCAGACCATCGGGCAGCTGGTGTTCTTCCGGGCGCTGCAGGGCCTGTCGACCGGGGCGGGCATCGTGGTTTCGCGCGCCGTCATCCGTGACCTCTACCCACCGGCCCAGGCCCAGCGTGTGATGTCGCAGGTGACGCTGTTTTTCGGGGTGGCACCGGCGGTGGCGCCCATCATCGGCGGCTTCCTGTTCGTGCACGCCAATTGGCACGCGGTGTTCTGGTTCCTCACGGGCGTGGGGGTGGTCCTGCTGGCGGCCAACGCCTGGTTGCTGCCCGAGACGCTGCACAGCTCTCAGCGCCAGCCTTTCGAGCTCAAGCACCTGATGCGCGGCTACTGGCAATTGGGCTCCAACCCGCGGTTCTTGCTGCTGGCGCTGGCCAGCGGCGTGCCCTTCAACGGCATGTTCCTGTACGTGCTTTCGGCGCCCACCTTCCTGGGCGAGATCCTGCACCTGGCGCCCACGCAGTTCTTCTGGTTCTTCGTTTGCACCATCGGCGGCATCATGGGCGGTGCGTGGATCAGCGGGCGCCTGGCCGGCAGCATCGAGCCGGCGCGGCAGATCCGCATCGGCTTCACCGTGATGCTGGTGATCTCGCTTCTCAACTTGCTGGCCAACGTGTTCTTCACCGCGCACGTGAGCTGGGCACTCTTTCCCATCGGGCTTTACGCCCTGGGCTGGGCCATGATGACCCCGGTCGTCACGCTCATGGTGCTGGACATCGACCCGGCGCGCCGGGGCATGGCCGCATCCATGCAGGCTTTCGTGGGCAGCGCCTCCAACGGTGTCGTTGCGGGTGTGCTGGCGCCGATGGTGATGCACGGTGCGGTGAGCCTGGCGGTGGCCTCGCTGTTGCTGATGCTGGTGGGCCTGTTCGCCTGGGCCTGGCTGCAGCGGCGATAATGGCGCCGTGAAGTCAGCCAGACCGCCGCTGGTGCAAGGCCCGAAAGGGCGCACTGGAGGAAGGTCCGGACTGCACAGGACGGCGCAGGAGGTAACACCTCTCCACCGCGAGGTGAGGATCAGAGCAACAGAGACGAGTTCGGCCGGGTCCGGTCGGGGTGCTCAGCGAAGCGTCGGCGCACT
>NZ_DCXA01000259.1:0-2978 GCF_002328915.1 Aquabacterium sp. UBA2148 | reverse complement strand
CTCAGCGAAGCGTCGGCGCAAGCCGACGGCCCATGCGAAAGCAGGGGCTCGCGCGAAAGCGCGAACTGAGCTGCACCTCGGGCGGGCAAAGCCCGGCCGAGGTGAAACGGGCAATCTCTGCGCGCAGCAACACCAAATAGGCACACGTTGACCTGGTTCCGGGGAGTGTGCGGGTAGGTGGCACCGAGCCGCTCTGGCGACAGGCGGCCCAGAGGAATGGCGGTCACGGCTTCGCGTCGCAAGGCGCGCGGCTGCACAGAATCCGGCCTATCGGCTGACTTCACACTTTTCATCGGCTCGGCGACGTCGCGGGGTCGGGTGTCCACGGGCCTGACGGGCCTGCAGGGGCCATGAATGAGCCCTTTGGGGTCAAGTTTTTCGCATCGTGGCCGATGAGGTGGGTTGATGCGGAGACCGACCATGACCCTGCCCCCCTTCCCCTTGTTTGCAACCTGCCTGGTTTTGGGCCTGGGCCTCGCCCTGGGGCCTGCCATGGCCTCGGATCCGCCAGCCAAGGCCGAAAGCAAAACCGACAGCAAGACCGAGGGCAAGGGTGAGATCAAGATCGACCTCAAGCCAGACCTGAGCAAGGCCAAGGTCGAGCGCCGGACCGAACCTGAACCGGAGGCCGAGCCCAAGGGCAAAGCCAAAGCGGAAGCAAAGGCCGATCCCAAGCCTGAGCCCAAGGCCGAGCGAAAGCCGGAACAGAAGCCGGAACAGAGGCCGGAGCACAAGCCCGAGTCATCCGCCGAGCCCAAGCAGCCCGTCTCGATGGGTGAGTTGCGCGACATGATCGAGAGCAAGATCAGCGAGGTGCGCGCCACCCGAGGCCCAGCTCCCGTGGTTCGCGTTCAGGCCAAGGGGGGCACACGGCAGGCTGGCAAGGCCCAGGACAAGCACGCCAAGGCGGCAGGGCACGGCCATTGGTCATACCAGGGCGACACCGGCCCGCAGCACTGGCACGAGCTCAATCCGGAGTTCAAGCAGTGCGGCCTGGGCGAGCGCCAGAGCCCGATCGACATCCGCGAGGGCATCCCAGTGGAGCTCGACCCCATCCAGTTCGACTACAAGCTGTCAGCGTTCCGCGTCATCGACAACGGACACACGGTCCAGGTCAACGTCGAGCCGGGCAACCGCATCGTCGTCAATGGCCGACGCTACGAGCTGGTGCAGTTCCACTTTCACCGCCCCAGCGAAGAGCGGCTCAACGGCCGACAGTTCGAGATGGTGGCCCACCTGGTGCACAAGGATCTTGAGGGCAAGCTGGCCGTGGTGGCCGTGCTGATCGAGGAGGGCAAAGGGCACCCGATCGTCCAGCAGGTCTGGAACAACCTGCCCCTGGAAAAGCGCGTTGAACAAGCCGGTTTGCAGGGACTGGACCTCCTGCAGCTCTTGCCGGAGGACCGCCGCTACGTGACCTACATGGGCTCGCTCACCACGCCGCCGTGCACCGAGGGCGTCTTGTGGATGGTGCTGAAAAAGCCGGTGAGCGTCTCAGCCCAGCAAATTGCGATCTTTTCGCGCCTCTACCCCATGAATGCGCGCCCCGTCCAACCCCAGCGCGATCGGCTGATCAAGGACGGGCAATGAAAAAGACCAGCCGAAGCTGGTCTTTGTTCTGGCCGCCAGCAAGTGGCGGCTGCGAGATCGCTTGAGCGATCAGGCCTTGCGGCTGCGACGGCTGGCAACGCCACCGACCACGGCCAGACCGGCCAGCGCCAGGGCGAAGGATTCGGCTTCCGGCACGGGCGACAGCACGGCCGACACGTCAGGGGTGTTGCCCACCTTGGCAAAGGTACCGGTGTAGGTGCCGCCAGTGGTCACGGCGGTGACGGTGGCACCGATGAAGTCCAGGCCCGTGGCGCCGTAAGAGCCGCTGATGGCCGAGTCCGGGTCCCACTTGAACTTGAAGGTGTCAAACGTGTTGAAACCGGTGAAGTTGAAGCCGAACACCGCGCCGCTGCCAAAGAAGGTGGCGGTGCCGCCTGCGGGGGCGGTGATGCTCAGGGGCGAGCCGTCGATGACGATGTTGCTGGCGTCAACGGTGGTGGTGCCGGAGAAATCGAAGGTCAGCTGCGTGATGTCGTAGCTGGAGCCGTTGAAGGCCAGGGTTTCGATGTTGAAACCATCGACACCGGGTTCGGTGATGATGATCGAGGCGAAAGCCGAAGCCTGGGCACCGAGGGCCAGGGCTGCGGCGAGGGCTGCTTTGCGGAATTGCTTCATGGTTTGTCCTGCTTGAATTGGGCGGTGGCCGGAACGAGCCACACTCACCGACACATTAGTGACTTTGTTCACATCCGGCAACCGTGTGTCGGCTTGCTTCCCCAATTCAAGGGGGTCAATAAACGCGACCACCCTTGATTTGGGCATGCGTGCGACGGTTCAGTTCGGTTTTTTTGGCAATTTGCGCCATCAAGCTGCCCGCGTGGGCATGGCAGATGGCCAGCCCCAGCGCGTCGGATGCGTCGTTGTTGGGTTCGCGAGGCAGCTCCAGCAGGCGCATCACCATCTGGCGAATCTGCGCCTTGGCGGCGTGACCATGCCCCACCACGGCTTTTTTCATCTGAAGCGCGGTGTATTCACTCACCTGAGGCGAGGTGCTCAGCGACAGCAGCCCGGCGATCGCGGCGCCGCGCGCCTGCCCCAGCAGCAGCGTCGACTGCGGGTTCACGTTGACGAACACGATCTCGACCGAGGCCTCCTGAGGCTCGTAGCGGGAGACCACCTCGCGCACGCCTTCGTAGATGATTTTCAGCCGCGTGGGCAGGTCACCTTGCGCGGCTTCGCGGGTCTTGATGGTGCCGCTGGCCACGTAGTGCAGGCGCGGGCCATCGGTTTCGATGACGCCAAAGCCGGTGGTCTGCAGACCGGGGTCGATGCCGAGGATGCGCATCCCCGAGAGGATACCCGGCGCCTGCGTTGCCAACGGCATCGGCTGCGGCCGCCGCCGGCTTCAGGTTGGCTCGCGCAGGGCC
>NZ_DCXA01000269.1:2526-2908 GCF_002328915.1 Aquabacterium sp. UBA2148 | reverse complement strand
CGGCCATGCCCGCCACGAACACGAACGCCGAGCCATACGACAGCGAGCCGTTGAGCCACTGCACCGGCAGCGCCGCGAAGCCCCATGAAGCCGCGAAGAACAGGACCACCCAGCCCGCGCGAGCCAAAGGCTTGAGCCGCGCCACGCGCCCCACGTACAGCACCAGGAACAGCAGCTGGTACAGGAAGATGGGGATGACGTCTGCCCACATGGACCAGGTCACCGCCAGGGTGTGGAACAGGAAGCTGCCCACGCCAATGGTGGCCAGCAGCCCGATCAGCAGGTGGGTGGTCCAGGGCGTGCGGCCGGGCAGGGAGCCCGCCAGCCGCCAGGCCAGCCAGGCTGCCACGATGAACCCGCCGTTGGAAATGGCGTTGAGCGG
>NZ_DCXA01000269.1:0-2439 GCF_002328915.1 Aquabacterium sp. UBA2148 | reverse complement strand
GGGGCCGAGCCGCTCGCAGTACAGGTCAAGCGGGGTCAGGGAGTTGTCAGGCATGCGCTCAGGTTAGCGCGCCGTGGCCATGCCACCCACTCGGCTTTCGTGCCTCCGATCCCCATCGAGCTTGACTGGCGTTTCGATCACGTTTCAATCGCGCTGCGCACCGATGCGGCGCTCCAGGCGCGCCAGCTCACGCGCCACCACGGCGGTGTCCGGGAAGTCCGAGAACACCCCGTCGATGCCCAGTTGGTAGAACTGCAGGTACTCGTTGACCGGGTTGCCCGCGTAGTCACCGGGCAGGCGGCGCTGCTCGTTGCGGAAGGTCCAGGTGTGCACCTTCAGGCCGGCGGCGTGGGCGCGCTCGATCAGGTCGGTCGGTTCGCCCAGTTTCAGCTTGGCTTCGCCGGGGCCGCTGCCCTCGGGGTTGGCCAGGGTGGGGACGATGTAGCGCTTCCAGGGGCCGATGCCGTGGGCGTACGAAGCCACGTCCTTGAGGCCTTCGTCCGTGGTCAGCCAGGCGAAGGTGCGCGCCAGCAGTTCGGGCTTGCCGGAAACGGTCCAGTCGTAGGGGCGGTCATAAGGCGCGGTGAAGTCCAGCGATCCATCGGGGTTGACGTCGTTGGCATCGACCAGTTGCACCAGACGCACCTTGGTCAGCTTGCTAAGTGCCTTGAGGTTGCCCTGCTCGAACGACTGGATGAAAACGGGCGCATGGCGGTGGTTCCAGCCCGCTTGCGTCAGCGCCTTGAGCAGGCGAGCCTCCAGGGGCAGACCCAGGCGCTGGTGGTAGGTCGGGTGTTTGGTCTCGGGGTAGATGCCGATCACGCGGCCCTTCTCCAGCGTCTTGCGCTTGGCCAGCGCGATGACCTCCTGCAGCGTGGGCACCTGGAACTGGCCGTTGAACTGCTGCGGGCGCTCGCCGAAGGCTTGTTTGGCGCGCAGGGTTTTGATCTCGGCCAGGGTGAAGTCGGAGGCGAAGAAGCCTTCTTCCGCGAAGCCGTCGACCACCATGGTGCGGCGGCGCGAGGCGAACTCGGGGCGCTCGGCCACATCGGTCGTGTTCGTGATGTTGGGCTCGTGGCGGGCGATCAGGTGGCCGTCCTTGGTGGCGACCAGGTCAGGTTCGATGTAGTCGGCGCCCAGCTCGATGGCCAGCGAGTACGACGCCAGCGTGTGCTCGGGCAGGTAGCCCGAAGCGCCTCGGTGGCCGATGACCAGGGGCTCGGCACGCTGGCCGTGGCGGCTGCTGGATTCGGTGCGCTCCAGCCGGTCGGCCTCGGACGCGAAGCCCGGTGCGGCGATGAACAACGCTGCCGAAAGGGCCAGCAGCGAGCTGAGTTTGGATGGCATGGGTGTCTCCTCGGTTTTGCGCACCTTACCCAGCTTGCGTGACGCTGTTGTCGCTCGCAGGGGCGGGCGAGAGAGCCGTTCGGCACGGGCACAATGACGGTTCTTTCACCCTCCACGCCAGGAGCCCCGACGTGCCCCGCCAGGCAGCCGCGAAACCCGTTGCGAAACCCGCCGACGCCGCGCCCAACCTGTCTGCTCCGCAGAAGGCCATGCATCGCCTGGGCCTGGCGCGCGACATCGACCTGGCCCTGCACCTGCCCCTGCGCTACGAGGACGAGACCGTCGTCACCGAACTCAGGCAGGCGCGCGACGGGCAGACCGTGCAGCTCGAAGGCGAGGTGCGCGACAACCGCATCGAAATGCGAGGTCGACGTCAGCTCATCGTCAAGTTGGGCGACGGCACGGGCGAGGTGCTGCTGCGTTTTCTGAACTTCTACGGCTCGCAGCAAAAGAGCTGGGCGCCCGGTGTGCGGCTGCGCGTGCGCGGTGAGTTGCGCCACGGTTTTTTCGGGCGCGAGATGGTGCACCCCACCGTGCGCATCGTCAGCGAGGGCACGCCGCTGGTCACCTCGCTCACGCCGGTTTACCCCACCGGCGCGGGCCTGCCCCAGGCCTACCTGCGCAAGGCCATCGAAGCGGCGCTCAAGCGGGCCCCGCTGGAAGAGGTGCTGCCGCATGGCACTTTGCCGGCTGGCTGGCCCACCTTGCGACAGTCGCTGCAGTTCCTGCACCACCCACCACCCGATGCCTCGCTGCAAGCGCTGACCGAGCACCAGCACCCGGCCTGGCAAAGGCTCAAGTTCGAAGAACTGCTGGCCCAGCAGCTCTCTCGCCTGCAGTCCAAGGCCGAGCGCGCGCACCTCAAGGCGCCGGTGCTGCCCTTGAAGACCGGCGGCCTGCACGAGCGCTTGCTGGGCGTGCTGCCGTTCGACCTCACCGCCGCACAGCGCCGCGTGTGCGGCGAGATCGCCATCGACCTGCAGCGTCCGCAGCCCATGCACCGCCTGCTGCAGGGCGATGTGGGCTCGGGCAAGACGGTGGTGGCCGCGCTGTCGGCGGCGATCGCCATCGAGGCGGGCTGGCAGTGCGCAC
>NZ_DCXA01000268.1:4349-6309 GCF_002328915.1 Aquabacterium sp. UBA2148 | reverse complement strand
GCAGGCCCCCCTCGCCCCCATCCCGTTGCGCAAACCGTGGCAAACCCATCCCCAACCCACCGCAACCCCACCACCCCTAAAATCACCGGATGAACCAGCGCGTCCTCACCGGCATCACGACCACCGGCACCCCCCACCTCGGCAACTACGTCGGCGCCATCCGCCCGGCCATCGCGGCCAGCCGCGAGCCTGGGGTGGAAAGCTTCTTCTTCCTGGCCGACTACCACGCCCTCATCAAGTGCGACGACCCGGCGCGCATCGCCCGCTCGCGCCTGGAGATCGCCGCCACCTGGCTGGCCGCAGGCCTCGACACCCAGCGCGTGACCTTCTACGCACAAAGCGACATCCCCGAGATCACCGAGCTGAACTGGCTGCTGACCTGCGTGACGGCCAAAGGCCAGATGAACCGCGCCCACGCCTACAAGGCCTCGGTCGATGCCAACGAAGCCAAGGGCGCCGAGCCCGACGACGGCGTCACCATGGGCCTGTTCTGCTACCCCGTGCTGATGGCCGCCGACATCCTCATGTTCAACGCCCACCGCGTGCCCGTGGGCCGCGACCAGGTGCAGCACATCGAGATGGCGCGCGACGTGGCCCAGCGCTTCAATCACCTCTATGGCGCGGGCAAAGAGCTGTTCGTGCTGCCCGAAGCCGAGATCGAAGAAAGCGTGGCCACCTTGCCCGGCCTGGACGGCCGCAAGATGAGCAAGAGCTACGACAACACCGTGCCCCTGTTCGAAGGCGGCGCCAAAGGCCTGAAAGACGCCATCGCCCGCGTGGTGACGGATTCGCGCCTGCCCGGTGAGCCCAAGGACCCCGAGGCCTCGCACCTGGTCACCCTGCACGACGCCTTCGCCGACGCCGCCACCCGCGAGGCCTTCCGCCGCGATCTGGTTGCCGGCCTGGGTTGGGGCGATGCCAAGCAGCGCGTGGTCGACCTGATCGAGGCCCACGTGGGCCCCATGCGCGCGCACTACGCGGAGCTGGTTGCCCACCCCGAGCGCATCGAAGAGGTGCTGCAGGCGGGGGCAGACAAGGCCCGCCGCACCGCCACGCCCTTCATCGCCGAGCTGCGCCAGGCCGTGGGCCTGCGCAAGATGGTGGCCGTGGGCCAGCCGGCCGCCAAGGCCGCCGCCGACAAACTGGCGCTGCCGCAAATCAAGCAGTACCGCGAGGCCGACGGCTTGTTCTACTTCAAGCTCACAACCCACCAGGGCGCGCTGCTGTTGCAAAGCACCGGCCTGGCCGATGGCCGCGAAGCCGGCAACTGGGTCAAGCGCCTGAAGGCCGAAGGCGAAGCCGCCCTGGCCGATGCGCCGGTGGCCCGCGCCGAGGGGGTGGACGCTCGCGCTGTGTCCGAAGCACTGGCCACCCTGGTCGAGGCCACGCGACAGGCCGAAGCCGAGAAGGCTGCCAAGGCCGCACAGGCCTGATCCCCTCGCGCCAGGCACCTGCTCACACACCGCTCCCGCTCCAGCACCCATGGCCGGCATCCACATCACCGACATCGAGTCCGCCATCAACTGGTGGCGCGAGCGCTCGCCTTCGCCCGACGGCATCAGCCTGGCACCCGAGGTGAAAAAGCTCGCCGAGGTCTACGCGCTCATGGTCTACCACCACGAGCCGCTTTGCGACGAAGACAGCATGCCCGCCACGGCCTACCAGGCCTGGTTGAAGTGGTACGAGACCACGCCCGACACGCCCTGCATCGCCATTTGCTCGACCAGCCAGGGCGATGACCTGTGCAAGGGCTGTGGGCGCACCTTCGACGAGGTGCAGCTGTGGCCCGAGATGAGCCCGGGCGAAAAGCGCGAGACCTGGCGGCGCATCACCATCGAGTCCAGCGCCTGGCGCTTCAACCGCTATGCGGAGCGCGCTCGAGAGGCGCAGGGCGCCGTGGCGCCTCAGGCGGAGCGGCCCGGGACCTGAGCCGGCACGCCACCGGCCGTTGCGGCCGAGG
>NZ_DCXA01000268.1:0-4297 GCF_002328915.1 Aquabacterium sp. UBA2148 | reverse complement strand
GGCCGAGGCAGCCCGCGTGCGCCCCCGGTCGCGCCAGACCTTCCTCAGGAACGGCACGATCGCTTCGCAGAACGCACTCAGGTCACAACGGGCGATGCATGGCAATTCGGTGCCCTGGGCCCAGGTCGGGTTGAGCTGCTCGAAGTGGCGGATGTCCGGGTCGGTGCGCATCTCGGCGGTGATGTCGGCCACATCCGGCTTGAGGCGGTTGGCGTCGTCCCCAAAGTTCAGCAGCATCGTGCCGTGGTCGAGCTTGCCGGGGAACATGGCGTCGCAGTAGCTGGCCACCATCTCCGACATGCCGGGGTTGGCCTGGCCGCGACGCGGGTGGAAGTCAGGGAAGTTGCGCGCCATCAGCAGGTAGGTTTTGTAGCCTTTGCTGATGAGCAGCCAGTACTGGGGTGTCAGAGGCGACTTGATGGCCTCGACAAACAGCTTCCAGGCGAAGGCCTGCTGCAGCGTGCGCGAGCCCCGGTGGGCGCTTTCGATGATGGTGTCGCCACTGAAGAGGCCCTTGGCGGTGCGCCCGCCCAGCTCGAAGTGGTAGACACCCAGCGTCGAGAAACCGACGATTTCGGCGTCGCTGCGGCGGCGCACCACGAAGACCCCCTCCTTGCGAGACAGGTCGTCCAGGAAAGTGGCCAGCGGGCTGCTGGCGTAGTGAGCCTCGAACAGCGCGTGCATGCGCAGCACGTCGGTGACCGTGAGCGTCTGGACCTTCTGGTAGCGGGTGGTGAGCATGGCGGCTGGCGGTTGGTGTGGCGTGGGACGGATCTTCCCGGGCCACGACCGCTCTACCGCACAGGGTTTACGCGCCGAATCGATGCCTGACGCTTGAATGGGGGGTGTTTGAAACGATGTGTTTTTCCCAGTGTGGACGATTCAATCGTTTGTTTGAACTGGCAAGGTGAAAGGCGGCAGTGGCGCGTGTCCTGCGGGGTAGCTTTCCTTGCCCGGCCGGCCCTCGAGCGGCGGCATGTCGATGGTCTGCTCGGGCACCTTCTGGTCGGGCAGGTGGTCCAGCAGGTGGCGCAGGAGCGTCAGGCGGCCCAGGCGCTGGTCGTTGAAGTCCACCAGCGTCCAGGGCGCATGTTCCGTGTGCGAGGCCTTGAGCATCGCGTTGCGCGCCTTGCCGTACTCGGCGTATTTGGTGCGCGCGACCACGTCCACGGGCGAGAGCTTCCAGCGCTTGAGCGGGTCGGCCAGGCGCTCGGCGAAACGCTGCTCCTGCTCGGCCTGGTTCACGCACAGCCAGTACTTGAATACCAGGATGCCGTCGTCGGTCAGCATGCGCTCGAACAAAGGCACTTCGCGCAGGAAGCGGCGGTGCTCTTCGTCGGTGCAAAAGCCCATCACCTTCTCGACGCCGGCGCGGTTGTACCAGCTGCGGTCGAACAGCACCACGTTGCCGGCTGAGGGCAGGTGGGGCACGTAGCGCTGGAAGTACCACTGGCTGCGCTCCTGCTCCGAGGGCTTGCCCAGCGCCACCACCTGGCAGCGACGCGGGTCGAGCACTTCGGAGATGGCGCGGATGACGCCGCTCTTGCCCGCCGTGTCCCGTCCCTCGAAGATCACCAGCAGGCGCTTGTGGTGGTGCGCCAGCCAGCGCGACATCTGGGCCAGCTCCAGCTGCATGGGTTCCAGGGCGGCTTCGTAGGCCTTGCGACTGAGCTTGTTGCCGCCCGTTTTCTCGCCTTTTGCTCGGTCCGATTTGTTGCCCATTTGAGCCCTCCGGTTCGGTGTCTGGATCAAACCATAACCGACGAAGCGCTTGCTCGGCCGTGCGGCGCCGTGTTCCTTGTGCCGCCTGTGGAGAGCACGGCGCCTTGCCTCGATAGAATCGGGGCATGACCGACGCCACCGATCCGAACGTTCCCCACAAGCCCACCAACTTCCTGCGCGGCATCATCGACCGCGACCTGGAGCAGGGCACCTACGCCAGCCGCCGCTGGGCCGGCTCGCCCGGTGACGCCGCCCACCAGGACGCCGGCCAGAGCGACCCCGCCAAGGTCCGCCTGCGCTTTCCGCCCGAGCCGAACGGCTACCTGCACGTCGGCCACGCCAAGAGCATCTGCCTGAACTTCGGCCTGGCTCGCGACTACGGTGGCGTCTGCCACATGCGCTTTGACGACACCAACCCCGAGAAGGAAGAGCAGGAGTACGTCGACGCCATCCTGGACGCCGTCAAGTGGCTGGGTTTTGGCTGGGAGTCGAACTTCAACGGCCGGCCTGAGAGCCACCTCTACTACGCCAGCAACTACTTCGACTTCATGTACCGCGCGGCCGAGGCGCTGATCACCGCCGGCCTGGCCTATGTGGACGAGCAGACGCCGGACGAGATGCGCGCCAACCGCGGTGACTTCGCCACGCCCGGCAAGGACAGCCCCTTCCGCGCCCGCACACCGGATGAGAACCTGGCGCGTTTCCGCGAAATGCGCGACGGCAAGCACGCAGATGGTTCGATGGTGCTGCGCGCCAAGATCGACATGGCCAGCCCCAACATCAACATGCGGGACCCGGCCATCTACCGCATCCGCCGTGCGACCCACCACAACACCGGCGACAAGTGGTGCATCTACCCGATGTACACCTTCGCCCACCCGATCGAAGACGCGCTCGAGCAGATCACCCACAGCATCTGCACGCTGGAGTTCGAAGACCAGCGCCCCTTCTACGACTGGCTGGTCGACAACCTGGCCAAGCTGGGCCTGCTCAAGCACCCGAACCCGAAGCAACACGAGTTCGCGCGCCTGAACCTGACCTACGTCATCACATCCAAGCGCAAGCTGAAGCAATTGGTGGATGAGGGCGTGGTCACAGGCTGGGACGACCCTCGCATGCCGACCATCGCCGGCCTGCGTCGCCGCGGCTACACGCCCGAGGCCATCCAGTTGTTTTGCGAGCGCATCGGCGTGAGCAAGTCCGACAGCTGGATCGACTACAGCACGCTGGACATCGCCCTGCGCGACGACCTGGAGAACAAGGCCCACCGCGGCATGGCCGTGCTTGACCCGGTCAAGTTGGTGCTCACCAACTGGGACGAGGTGTTTGGCAGTGCCAGTTACACGGAAGATTGCACGCTTCCTGCTCTGCCTTCGCACGCAGCTCACGACTTCGTCATGCAATACGGCTCATCTGCTATGAAGGAAGCTGTAATGCCTCATCCTCGCCCGTTTGTGCCAGCTCCGCGAGTGTTCAAGATCGGGAAAGAGATCTGGATCGAGCGCGAAGACTTCGAAGAGGTGCCGCCCAAGGGCTACAAGCGCCTCTTCCCTGGCAACAAGGTTCGCCTCAAGGGGGGCTACGTCATCGAGTGCACGGGCTGTACCAAGGACGCCGATGGCCGTGTCACCGAGGTGCTGGCCACCGTCGTGCCCGACACCAAGAGCGGCACGCCCGGTGCCGACAGCGTCAAGGTCAAGGCCGCCATCACCTGGGTGGGCGTGGCCGATGGCGTCGCGGCCGAGGTGCGCATCTACGACCGCCTGTTCACCGACCCGCACCCCGATGCCGGTGGCAAGGACTTCAAGGCCAGCCTGAACCCCGACAGCTTCAAGGTGCTCCAGGGCTACGTCGAGCCTTCGCTGGCTGCTGCGGCGGCGGATCAGAAGTTCCAGTTCGAGCGCTTTGGCTACTTCGTGGCCGATCGCCACGACCACGCGCCGGGCAAGCCCGTGTTCAACAAGGTCACCGGGTTGAAGGACACCTGGAAGTGATGCAGGTGGCGGGACGCCTCCAACGCAGCCTGCTGGTTGTCGCGGGGGTGATCTCGCTGGTGCTGGCAGTGGCCGGCGCCATCCTGCCTGGCCTGCCGACCACACCGTTCGTGCTGCTGGCGGCTGGCTGCTTCGCGAAGTCTTCACCGCGCCTGCACGCCTGGCTGCTGGCCCACCGTTGGCTGGGGCCCATGGTGCGCGACTGGGAAACCCATCACACGCTGCCCCTGAAGGTGAAGTGGCTGGCCACCACCATGATGTCGATCATGGTGAGCCTGTCGGCCTGGCACCTCTGGCCACGCCCCTGGTTGTCGGGCGTGGTGATCGCAGCGGGCCTGCTGGGCGCGTGGGTGGTCTGGCGCATCCCCACCCGCCGCTGAGCGCAGCAAGCCCGAGCGGTCAGCGCTTCAGCGCAGCTCGCCGGCCGATTGCAAGCGCGAGAGCAACTCGTCCATCTTCTTGAGTTGATCGCGCCTGCGCACCAGCGCCAGCTTGGTCGCCACCTGCGTGCCTTCGATGGCCGAGGCCTCGAAGGTGCGGTGCGGCACGATCTCCTTGACCGATGGCAGCTCGGCGAGGCG
>NZ_DCXA01000096.1:11021-11379 GCF_002328915.1 Aquabacterium sp. UBA2148 | reverse complement strand
GGGCAGGCCTGCTTCGAAGGTCTTGTTCAGGCCGAAGGAGTCGTACAGGCCCTCGACGCGGTCGAAGGCATCGAACAGCCCGTTGTCCAGCTCGGGGTTGAAGAACTCGGGGAACAGATCGCTGCTGATCAGCACCGACATGGCCTCGACGGACAGGCCGCAATCCTGGCAATTGCCTTCGCCCAGGCGCACCAGCCCGACCTTGGCCAGGCCGGTGAGCGTGAACTGGCTGTGCGGCGCCAGGATCACGGTGTTCTGGATGGGCTCGGGGGGCGTGTCGCTGTCGAGGTCGATGTTGACGGCGGCGGCAGCGGCCTCGGCGTAGTAGCCCTGGCCGACCTGGGTCAGCCGCACGTTG
>NZ_DCXA01000096.1:10661-10897 GCF_002328915.1 Aquabacterium sp. UBA2148 | reverse complement strand
GCCACGGCGCTGGTGTTGTCAGGCAGCAGGAAGTCGGTTTGAGCCCGCGTGCCAAAAGGGTTGGCCGGGCCGAAGCTGCCCGAGTGCTGGGTGTCGTAGCCCACCTGGTCGCCGCTGACGAGGTTGTCGATCACGGCCACGCCACCCAGGAAGGCGTTGGTGCCGATGTCGCTGAAGCCGACGCTGGCGGCGATGCCATCGTCGGGCCGCAGGTCGGTGAGGGTGTACTGGATGTT
>NZ_DCXA01000096.1:0-10572 GCF_002328915.1 Aquabacterium sp. UBA2148 | reverse complement strand
GTCAGTGACGACTCCATCGAGTACGACAGGCCCTGTGCCTGGGCGGCGCCGATGCTGGTTGACAGGGCGAGCGCGGCTAACGCCACGCGGTGGAAGCTGGACATGTGATCCCCCTTTGTTTCAAGTCTGCGTACTTTTTCACGAATGGCGCCGAACCGCAATGGCCCTCGCGGCCCATGGTGGCGTCTCGCCATAGAACGGTGCCCGCTCACGGGCTGTTCGGCGACTCTCCTGCGCCGGATCGGGAATTCCTGTCTGGAGCGCCGATTTTTCCCGCGATCGATCCGGGCCCTGCCGGCCAGAATGGGTCCTCCAAACGGTCTGTCCTCCACGCCGATCACCATGCTCAGGAAAATCTCCCCTGCCCTGCCCAGCTCAGACTTGGCATGTTCGTGCACGAAGTGCCGGGCTCCTGGCTGTCGCACCCGTTCTGGCGGGGGGCGTTCAAGGTGGTGGACGACAAGCAGCTGGCGCAGCTGCGCGAGGCCGTGGCCTACGTCGTGATCGACACGGCCAAGGGCCTGGACATCGAGGTGGCGCAGCCCGCCGAGCCCGTCGCCGAGGCGCCGCCCGAGCTGGAGACGCCGCCATCGGTGGCCGTTGCCGAGGGGGTGCCAGACCGGGGGGCGAAGCCGACCGCAGGACAGCCCGCCGCCGGCTTCCAGGACGAGGTCCGGCGTGCCTCGAAGATCGTCGCCCAGGCCCGCCCGGCGATGAAAAACCTGTTTCGCGACGTTCGCCTGGGCAAGGCGATCGACACGGAGCACTGCCTGCCGCTGGTCTCCGACATCGCCGACTCGGTCGAGCGCAACCCGGCCGCCATCGTCAGCCTGGCGCGCCTGAAGACCAGCGACGACTACACCTTCATGCATTCGGTGGCGGTTTGCGCCCTGATGGTGTCGCTGGGCAAGCAGCTCGGGCTGGGTGAGGCCGATTGCCGCGAGGCCGGCCTGGCGGGCCTGGTGCACGACCTGGGCAAGGCCATGATGCCGCTGGAGGTGCTCAACAAGCCCGGCGCGCTCACCGCCGAGGAGTACGCCATCATGAAGTCGCACCCCGAGGCTGGCCACCGCATGCTGCTCGAGGGCAAAGGCGTGGGCCCGGTGCCGCTGGACGTCTGCCTGCACCACCACGAAAAGGTCAATGGCAAGGGCTACCCGCATGGCCTGCAGGGCGACGAGATCAGCCTGTTTGCCAAGATGGGCGCGGTCTGCGACGTGTACGACGCCATCACCTCCAACCGGCCCTACAAGGCAGGCTGGGACCCTTCCGAGTCCATCACCAAGATGGCGCAATGGGCCAAGGAGGGGCACTTCGACGAAAAGGTCTTCCAGGCCTTCGTCAAGAGCGTGGGCATCTACCCGGTTGGCTCGCTGGTCAAGCTCAAGTCAGGGCGTCTGGCCATCGTCGTGGAGCAGGGCGGCAGCTCTTTGCTCAAGCCGGTGGTCAAGGTGTTTTATTCGACCCGGGCCAACGAGCCCTTGGTGCCCGAGGTGCTGGACCTGGGCCGCGTGAGCGACGAGATCGTCTCGCGTGAAGCCCCTTCCACCTGGGGCTTCAAGAACCTCGACGATTTTTGGCTGCCGCAGGGCGCGGCCTGAGCCACCCGCCCAACCGCCCGCTCGTTCGTTCGTTCGATCAAGGGCCTGCCCCCGTCATCCACGCCTTCAGCTCGTCGCCCGATGGCAAGGCGCCGAGCACCCCTTGCCGAGACGCCACCCAGGCGCCAGCCGACGTGGCCAGGTGCAGCGCTGGTGAGGCATCCAGCCCCGCTGCCAGCGCCTGGCACCAGGCCGCCGCGAAGGCGTCGCCGCAGCCCGTGGTGTCCACCGCCTGCACACGGCGCGCGGGGTGATGCCGCGGTGAGTCCACATCGGCGCCGGCTGGCCAGAGCCAGCAACCCGCCTCACCCAGCGTGACCAGGAGCTGAACGCCGGGGTGGGCCTGGCGCCAGGCCCGCACCGCTTCGAATTCGTCGGGGCTCAGGCCCTCTCCCGAGTCCCGAGCACTCGTTGGCCCGCTTGCGTCCGTCTGCGCGCCCCAAAGCGCTCGTGCCTCGTGCTCATTGAGCAGCAGCGTGTCGACCTGCTGCAGCACCTCGCTGGCGATCGGGCGCCAGGGCGAGGGGTTGAGCACCGTCGAGGCGCCGGCTTGTCGCGCCAGCCGGAAGGCCTCGGCGATGGCCTCGTCGGGCGCTTCGAACTGAGCGTAGACCACGGCCGATGCCGCGATGTCAACGGCGGCTGCCCGCGCGTGCTCGCGCCCGAGCAGGTGGTTGGCGCCGGGGTGCACGGCGATGATGTTGTCGCCAGCCTGGTCGATCAGGCCGACGCCGTGGCCGCTGGGGCCGGCAAAGCGGTGCACGTGGGCGTCGCTCAGGCCTTCCTGGCGCAGCCGGCCAAGCAGGGCCTGGGCGGCCATGTCATCGCCCACGCCGAGCAGCAGGTGCACGGGCGCACCCAGGCGCCGCAGGCCCACCGCCACGTTCAGCCCCTTGCCGCCAGGCTCCATCAGGAAGCCGTCGGCGTGCACGTGCTCGCCGCGCGCGGGCAGGCGAGGCGTGAACCAGCAGCAGGCCATCACGAAGCTGCCGATGACGAAGACGGGCCGGGGCGAAGGGTCTGACATGTCGGGGCGCAGAACAGGTGCCCCAGTCTAGGTGGCTTCAGTCCAGGTGCGGCAGCCGCCCACGCCAGGCGGCCAGCGCGTAGAGCATGCCCATCACGAACAGGATGGCGGTGGTCGGCTCGGGCACCACGCTGACGGCGTAGTCGTGGCCACTCACGCTCACGGTGTTGGCGCCTGCCACGTTCGGCGTCAGGTTGAAGCGGGCGGTGCTCATGTAGTCGGCCCAGGCATCGCTGGTGCCGTTGCGAAAGCCCGCTTGCGATCCGGCGAACAGCGTGCCGCGCACACGCACCAGTTCACCCACCACGGCCTCGAAGGTCTGGCTGAAAACGCCGTCGCCTTGCGACATCTGCCAGTCGATCGTGCGCACACGGGGGACCGGTGACAGCCACGCCGGCCCCATGGACGCCGCAAAGCCCACGCCCAGCGCCCCGGGGGCAGCAGGCAGCGGGGTCACACCGCTGGTGCCGTCGATGGTCAGCGAGAAGGTGTAGGTGACGGGTGTGCCCTCTGCCAGCCCGGGCGCGGTGACCTCGATGAAGTCCTCGAAGGAGGTCGAGAAGATGGCGTCCACGAAGCCGCTGTCGGCGTCGAAGGCCTTTTCATAGTGGGTGCTCAGTTTCCCCTTGAGCACGCCCATGGAAGCCTCGATCTGGGCGTGAGCGCGCGCGCCGTTGCTCAGCAAGGTGTCCGAGCTTTGCCTGAGCACGGGTTGGCTGACCAGGTTGGCGCCTTCGATGCTGGATTGCTTCGAATCGACCGGGGCCTCGACCGGGTTGGTGGTGTGGCGGATCCCGTCGGTGAAGGTGCTCGCGTTCAGGTAAGCCGGGTTGGGCAGGAAGGGCGCGGCCAGGCTCAGGCCCGGGGCGGCGAGTGTCACGGCCAGGATCAGGCCGAGGGCCGGGCGCAACGGTGCGACGGGGCTGGTTTGGGTGGTGGGGCAGACGGCCATGGGCCTCCCTGATTGGTTTGATTTCATGATGCCATTATGGTGTCCAAAAAGATACCAAACTATCGAACAAGTCGATGCAAGGGGCCACCCCTAGAATCGACGCATGCCTTGTGATCTGCCATGAGCCCTGTTTTGCCCCCCTCGGTGCCGCCTGGCGGCTGGTCTGGCCTGGTGCAGCTGGATGCTGGTCGTGCGCAGCCGGTTTACCTGCAACTGGTCGATGCGCTCACGCAGTTGATGAGCGCGGGGGTGCTCGCCGAAGGCCAGCACCTGCCGGCCGAGCGCGTGCTGGCGGCCGAGTTGGGCGTCAGCCGCACCACGGTCAAGCGCGCCTACGACCACCTGCGCGAGGCGCAGAACCTCAGCACCCACGGGCGTGGAGGCACGGTGGTGCGCCACACGCCGCGCGTGGCGCCCGAGCTGGCGCGCCTGAAGGGCTTCTCCAAGGAGATGGAGGAGCTGGGCATGGTGCCGAGCACGCAGGTGCTGTCGCGGCGCATCGTGCTGGACCGCACCATGGCCTCGGTGTTCAAGCGCCCCTCGACGGCGCAGTTCCTGCAGATCACGCGGGTGCGCCTGGCCGATGGCTGCCCGATGTCACGCGAGGTGGCTTGGTACGACCTGACGGCCGCGCCGGAGCTGGCCGATTGGGACGGGCAGGGTTCGGCTTATGGCCTGCTCAAGGAGGCCTGTGGCATCGAGCTCGAACGAGCTGAGCAGAGCGTGGAGGCAGTGATGAGCGACGCCGAAGAAACGAGCGTCTTCGGCTTCGAGCGACCTGGGCCTTGCTTGCTGCTCAAACGGCACACCTACGCCAGCAGCGGGCAGCTGGTGGAGTACGTGGAGGGCACCTTCCGGGGCGATGCCTACGCCTACCGGCACGCGATGAAGCCCTGAGCTCGGTGAGTCCGGGCCCCGGCGAAGCAGGCGCACCGCGCGGCGCGTCGCTCGCCAACCGGTTCACTGGCTGGACAGGCTCAGGCCCGCGTGCTCACGCAGCGGGTGGAAGTGCACCAGCGGGTGGCGCTCGGCCGTCAGGCGCAGGTCGTAGGCCGAGGTCATCATGTAGGCCAGCGTGTCGGCCGCGTCGAGCGCCAGCTTCGACGCGTTCTCATCGGTGAACTTCTTGAGCGCCTCCGGCGTGTCGGCCGTGATCCAGCGCGCGCCGGTGAAGCGGCAAGGCATCAGTCGGATGTCCACGCTGTACTCGGCTTTGAGGCGGTGCTGCACGACTTCGAACTGCAGCTGGCCGACGGCGCCCAGCAGCATCGAGCCGCCGACCTCAGGCCGGAAGACCTGGATGGCGCCTTCTTCGCCCAATTGCAGCAAACCTGCCTGCAATTGCTTTGATTTCATCGGGTTGGCCAGTTCCACCGTCTGGAACAGCTCGGGCGCGAAGAAGGGCAGGCCGGTGTACTGCAGGGTCACGCCATCGGTGATGGTGTCGCCCAGCTGCACGCCACCGTGGGTGGTAAAACCAATGATGTCGCCGGCGAAGGCCTCGTCGACCGCCTCGCGGCGCTGCGACAGGAAGGTCACCACCGAGGTGGGGCGCAGCTCTTTGCCGTTGCGCTGCACCTTGAGCTTCATGCCGGGCGTGTACTTGCCCGAGCACACGCGCACGAAGGCGATGCGGTCGCGGTGCGACGGGTCCATGTTGGCCTGCACCTTGAAGACCACGCCGGAGAAGTTCTCCATCTCGGGCACGATCTCTTTTTTGCTGCCGTCTTTTTCGGTGCTGAAGCGGGGCCGGGGAGAGGGCGCCAGGTCCACCAGGGCGTCGAGCACTTCTTGGACGCCGAAGTTGTTGACGGCCGAGCCGAAAAACACCGGCGTCTGCTTGGCGGCCAGGAACAGCTCCAGATCGAACGCTGGCGCGGCTTCGGCCATCAATTCCATGTTCTGCTCGGCCAGCTCCCACTCGTGGCCGAAGCGCTCGGCGAGCTTGTCGCGCTCGTCCAGCGAGACGACCTCGTCGTCTTCGCCGCGCTTGTCGGCGCCGGCGTCGAACAGGCGCATCGACTTCGAGCGCAGGTTGACGATGCCGCCGAACAGCTTGCCCTGGCCCACCGGCCAGGTCATCGGCACGCAGGGCATGCCCAGCTCTTGCTCGACTTCATCGAGCAGCTCCAGCGGGTCGCGGCCTTCGCGGTCCATCTTGTTGACGAAGGTGATGATGGGCGTGTCGCGCTGGCGGCAGACCTCGATCAGGCGGCGCGTCTGTGCTTCGACGCCGTTGGCCGCGTCGATCACCATCAGGGCCGAGTCCACCGCGGTCAGCACGCGGTAGGTGTCTTCCGAGAAGTCCTTGTGGCCCGGGGTGTCGAGCAGGTTGACCACGTGCTCGCGGTAGAGCATCTGCATCACCGACGATGCCACCGAGATGCCGCGCTGCTTTTCGATCTCCATCCAGTCGGAGGTGGCGTGGCGCGAGGCCTTGCGGCCCTTGACGGCTCCGGCGATGTGGATGGCACCCGAGAACAGCAGCAGCTTTTCCGTCAGCGTCGTTTTACCGGCGTCCGGGTGGGAAATGATCGCGAAGGTGCGGCGGCGCCCGGTTTCGGGGGCAAAAGGCGAGGTGGACACGGCAAAGGCTCCGGGCCGAGGAAAACCCGCGATGCTAGCCGATGAGGGGGCCGCGCGCCAGTTGGTGAGGGGCCCGTGCACGCCAAGAGGCGAGGCGTTGGCGGGGGCAGACCTCGCCCCGGCGGCGCCCGAACCAGCCAGCCCTGGGGACGCCAGGGCTGTTGTTGGTACTGGATGCGCTCAAGCGGCGCGGCGGCGGCGGGCCAGGAAGCCGATGGCGGCCAGACCTGCCAGGGCGGCGGCGGCGCTGGTGGGCTCGGGCACCGGCAAGGCCGTGCCGGACACGCTGACCATGTCAAAGCGCCAGGTGCCCGAGCCGGCGAAGGTCTTGGTGGCGTCCGAGGCCAGGTAGCCCGAGGTGCCCGGCGCGAAGGTGGCCACCACGCGGAACGCCAGGTTGGCGTTGTGGTCCGCACCTGCGATGCTGGACAGGTCGATGGTGCGGGCGTTGAACCAGGTGTCGCCCAGGCCGCTGTCGAACACGGCGTAGTCGATGAAGTTCACACCGTCCAGCGAGTACTGGGCCAGCTCGTAGCGCGAGCTGGTGTTGCTGTGGCGCAGGTCGTAGCTGAAGACCACGTCTTCGAAGCCGGAGGCGTCCACCTTGACTTCGATGCCGCGGGTGGCGTTGCCGCTGCCTTGCGCGCCATAGGTCGTGGTCTGCAGGCCGGAGTTGTCGCTGGCGGCCGGGTCGGACGAGCCGACGCCACTGTTGAAGCTGGGGGTGGTGACGCCACCGATCAGGCTCAGGCTGCCGGCGCCGACGGAGGGCAGGGCGCTGCCGGTGCCGGTGGCGCCATCGGGCGTGATGGAGTTGAACGACCATTGGGTGATGACCTCGGCGTGGGCGAGCTGGGCGGCACCCACGGTCAGGGCGAGGGTGATGGCGGACAGGGCGAAGGACTTCATGGAAACTCCAGTAAAGGCGTGCTGAAGCCCTTGAATCTAGGGTTCTCCCGTGAACCGGCCGTGAATCGCTGGGCCGCTTTTTGCGCCGGGCGGCTCACGCTGACTCAAGTTCGCCAAGCCCGGGTCGACATCTGATGCAGCGAATCTTCAAAGAGAAAATGGGCGCGATGGACCGCATGGAGCGCAAGCCGGCTGACCCGGGTCGCCTTGACTCGGGCGCGAGCGTGTTCGCGCGCCTGATGCTGGTCGTCAGCGTCATCGCCGGGCTGGCTCACCTGGGCTTCATCGGCTTGTTTCTGCGTGTGCAGGTGCCGGCGCTGGCGCTGGCCAACGTCGCCAGCGTCTTGGTTTATGTGCTGACGGCCATCCTGATCAGGCGCGGCCGGCTCACGCTGGCCACCTTGTTGATCGTGCTGGAAGTGCTCCTGCATGGGGTGGTTGCCACGGCGATCATCGGCTGGGCGGCGGGCTTTCACCACTACCTGCTGTTGGTCATCCCTGTGGTGATTGTGAGTGCTTACTATCGCTATTCGCTCAGATTCATATTGGCTTGTGCCGTCGCGCTGCTGTACCTTGGCCTTGACCTGGTCTACCGCGAAGCCACGCCAGCCGTGGCCGTGCCCGCGCCTTTGATCGATGGGCTGCACTACATCAACCTGGCCACGGTGTTGCTCATGCTGGGGGTGTTGGCCACGGTCTACCAACGCCTGGTCTCGCGTGCCGAGCAGAGCCTGCACGAGCTGGCCTGCACCGACCCCCTGACCCAGTTGCGCAACCGCCGCTTCATGATGGAGGTGGCCCAGCACGAGGCCGCCGTCGTCGAACGCGGAGGGCGCCCCTTGAGCCTCCTGCTGGGTGACATCGATCACTTCAAGCGCATCAACGACCAGCACGGCCACGCCGTCGGCGACGGTGCGCTGCGTGCGATTGCCCAGGTTTTGCGCGACGGGGTGCGCGAGGTCGATCACGTGGCGCGCTGGGGTGGCGAAGAGTTCCTGGTGTTGCTGCCCGGCACCGAGCTGGACGAGGCGCAGCAGGTGGCCGACCGACTGCGCAGGGCCGTGCTGGCGCTGGTCGAAGTCGAGGGCCGTCGCCAACTCGGCCTGAGCATCACCTTGGGTCTGGCCGAGCTGAGACCTGGCGAAAGCATCGAGCAGGCCCTCATGCGGGCCGATCGCGCGCTCTACGAGGGCAAACAAGCCGGTCGAAACCGTGTGGTTCTCGCAGGACAAGCCTGAGTGCTTGTGCCTATAATCGCGCCACTTTCGAGGAGCGTTGCAAGGCCCCGTCCCGCTGTCCACCACGGCGCGACCCGCAGGCCCCAGGCTCGAAAGCCTCTCCATTTGCAACGGCGCTCACCCGCATGTGTCCCGCTGGGTGAGTCATTCCTGCTTCACGTTCCCACGTTTCGTCGGCGCTGAAGTTGTTCCCCCTCCCGGCAGCGCACGGCGGCTTTCAGAACTCTTTCGGAGCTGAGTCATGAACGCTGTGTTGAAGAACCTCGAAACCTCCCACCAAGGCGTCGACTGCGTCGTCGCCGACATGTCCCTGGCCGACTGGGGCCGCAAGGAACTCACCATCGCCGAGCACGAGATGCCCGCGCTGATGGCCATCCGTCGCGAATACGCCGCCAGCCAGCCCCTCAAGGGCGCGCGCATCACCGGCTCGCTGCACATGACCATCCAGACCGGCGTGCTGGTCGAGACCCTGCAGGCCCTGGGCGCCGAAGTGCGCTGGGCCTCGTGCAACATCTATTCGACGCAAGACCACGCCGCCGCCGCCCTGGTGGCCAAGGGCACGCCCGTCTTCGCCTACAAGGGCGAGTCGCTCGAAGACTACTGGGACTACACCCACCGCATCTTCGAATTCGGCGCCAAGGGCACCAAGGGCGAAGGCCCCAACATGATCCTGGACGACGGTGGTGACGCCACGCTGCTGATGCACCTGGGCAAGAAGGCCGAGACCGACCCGTCCGTGCTGGCCAACCCCGGCAGCGAAGAAGAGCGCATCCTGTTTGCCGCCATCAAGGCCAAGCTGGCCGTTGACGGCACCTGGTACAGCCGCAAGGGCGCCGAGATCATCGGCGTGACCGAAGAGACCACCACCGGCGTGCACCGCCTCAACGAGATGAGCGCCAAGGGCACGCTGCTGTTCCGCGCCATCAACGTCAACGACTCGGTCACCAAGAGCAAGTTCGACAACCTGTACGGCTGCCGCGAATCGCTGGTCGACGGCATCAAGCGCGCCACCGACGTGATGGTGGCCGGCAAGATCGCTGTGGTCGCTGGCTATGGCGATGTGGGCAAGGGCTCGGCCCAGGCCCTGCGCGCCCTGAGCGCCCAGGTGTGGGTGACCGAGATCGACCCCATCAACGCCCTGCAGGCCGCCATGGAAGGCTACCGCGTCGTCACCATGGACTACGCCGCCGACAAGGCCGACATCTTCGTGACCGCCACCGGCAACAAGAGCGTCATCACCTACAAGCACATGCAAGCGATGAAGGAAAACGCCATCGTCTGCAACATCGGTCACTTCGACAACGAGATCGACGTGGCCGAAGCCGAGGTCAAGTGCCAGTGGGAAGAGATCAAGCCGCAGGTCGACCATGTGATCTTCCCGAGCGTGGATGGCAAGCCGGGCAAGCGCATCATCATGCTGGCCAAGGGCCGCCTGGTGAACCTGGGTTGCGGCACGGGCCACCCCAGCTACGTGATGTCGTCGAGCTTCGCCAACCAGACCATCGCCCAGATCGAGCTGTTCACGCGTCCTGACGCTTATGAAAACGGCAAGGTCTACGTGCTGCCCAAGCACCTCGACGAGAAGGTGGCGCGCCTGCAGCTGGTGACCCTCAACGCCCAGCTGACCGAGCTGAGCGACGAGCAGGCCGCCTACATCGGCGTGTCCAAGCAGGGCCCTTACAAGCCCGATACCTATCGTTATTGATCTCCCCCTACCGCCTTCGGCGGTCCCCCTCTCCGGGGGCACCACCAGCGGCCCGGCCAAGCCGGTTCCGCGGTGGTTGCTGGATCAAACCGCGCGGCACGCACAGGCCGCGCGCAAAAGGAATTGAATGCCAAGAGCCGACCAACTGCTCGTCGCCGGGGGCCACGCGCCAACCCGTTCTGCCGCCCACCGACTGGTGGAAGCGGGTGCCGCGCAATGGCTTGGCCCCAAGGGCTGGACCAAGCTGCGCAAAGCCGGTGAAGACCTGCCCGAAGACGCGCAGCTGCGCGTCACCAACGACGATGAGCTGCGCTGGGTGTCTCGCGCGGGGCTCAAGCTCGAAGGCGCTCTGTCCCACATCGGGCTCGACGTGTCCGGCATGCACTGCCTGGACGTGGGCCAGTGCACCGGCGGCTTCACCGACGTGCTGCTCACGCAAGGCGCGGCCAGCGTGGTCGGCGTGGAGGTCGGCCACGGCCAGCTCCACGACAAGCTCCAGGCCGACGCCCGCGTGGTCTGCCTGGAGAACGTCAACGCCCGCGAGCTCGAAGACA
>NZ_DCXA01000094.1:0-6508 GCF_002328915.1 Aquabacterium sp. UBA2148 | reverse complement strand
CGGCGTGGCGCAGGCGAACGAAGGCAGACTGGCTGCTCAGCAGGTTCGAGCCGTTCATCAGCACCACCTCGCCCGGCTGCACGCGGGCGTCTTCGGGGTTGACGCGCACCGTCAGCCCCAGGGCTTGCAGCTGCATCACCATGTGCACAATCAAAAAGCTCACGCCCTCCCCCTTGCGCGACGAGGCCAGGCCCACGATCAGGCCCTTGTCTCGGATGCGGTCCATTGGCAAGGTGCCCACGATGCGCAGCAAGCTGGCGTGGAACTCGTTGTCTTCTTCGCCCGGTTTGACGTCTTTGACGGTGCCCCACAGCGGCACGCCAAAGCGCGCTTCGATGCGGCCGCCATCGTGGATGCGCTGGTCGAGCATGGCGCTGATGTAGACGGTCAACAGGCCGACCATGGCGCCCGCGGGCAGGGCCAGGAACAGCATCAGCAGGCTCTTGGGGCTGGAGCGGCTGGGGCTGAACGACGCGGCCTGGATGACGGCGATGTTGTTGATGCGGCTGTCGTCGAGCGCCTGGTCGATGCGGGCTTTCTCGAGGCTGTCGAGGTAGAGCAGGCGCGACTTCTCGGCCACCTGCAAAGCTTGTTCGAGGCGGGCGGGTTCGGGCTCCTGGCTGAGAACGCGGGCGCGCGCCTTGCCGAGTGTTTCAAGCTCGCGCTCGATGGATGCCGTGATCGAGCGCAGCTCCTGCAGGCGCAGCGATTTTTCCAGCTGGTTGCGCTCCAGCAGCACCCCCAGTTCATTGGGCGTGCGCTTCTCGGCCCGCTGGGTGTTGCGCTCTTCGGCCTTGAGCTGCGCCTCGACGGCGGCGATGCTTTCGTTGATGGCCAGCAGCGCTGGTGCGCCCTCCTTGTAGACGCGCAACGCATCGGTGCGCTGGCGCTTGAGTTCGGCCAGCTGCGCGCTCATCGCGATCCAGGAGGGGCTCAGGCCCACCTCGCGCTCGGCCACCACCTCGCGCTTCATGCGGCCGGCCTGGCTGGTGGCAAAGGCCACGCCGTGTTCGATGGCGCTTTTCTCGGACTGGGCTTCGGCTTGGCGGTCGCGCAGCTCGTTGATGCGCTTGGTGAGGGCCGTGAGGCGCTCTTCGGCGCTGACGCCGTCGATGGCGGCCAGGCGCGTGCGCATCTGCTCTTTCAGCGACTCGATCTGCTGGTCGGCGCCGCGCACCTTGCCGTCGTAGAAGGGCACCAGGCTCTTGCGGCCGAGCACGTTGGTGCGCTCATCGGTGTAGACCTTGATCCAGGTCTGCATGATGCGCTGCGCGGTCTGCGGGTCGTCCCAGGTGAAGCTCAGCTCCATCACGTTGGAGCCGATGCCGTGGCTGACCTTGAACCTGCCGGCGAGCTTGTTGGCCAGGCGGTCTTCCGGGCTTTGGGCCTCGCTCAGGCCCAAAGCCACCGTCACCCAGCGGATGCCGTCGATGACGGCCTGCACGCCCTTCTTGAGCGCGATCTTGACCTGCGCCTTCCAGCCTTCGGGCGGCGGCATGTTGGCCACCTCGGCCAGGTACAGGCGCGCGACCTGGTTGACCACCGGGTAGCCCGTGAGCATCTTCTCGTCGTCGACGATGGGGTCGCGCTGCGTGGCGTAGGGCGTGTAGGCCTGACGCTCGCCCACGTCCAGCGGCACCGTCACGTTCTCGCGGCCGGCGCGCACCAGCAGGCGCGCTTCGGAGGTGTAACTCGGCGGCCAGAAGAAGGCACCGGCCACGATGAGCAGCGCGGTCACGGCCATCGCCACCACGAAGTTGCGGCGGAAGATGTAGTACAGGCGGACGATGTCGCGCGAGGAACGGATGTCGATCATGTGGGCCGGGCCTTACTTCACGCGGGTCTCACCCCAGGAATAACCGATGCCCAGCGAACGCGAGAAGGGCAGGATCTGGTTGATGTAGACCTCCACGCCATCGCCCACGTTGCCGGCAGTCGACTTGGGCACGAAGAGGATGTCGCCGCGACGCAAGGCGAGGTTGGGCGTGGCCGCGTCACCCGACTGACTTTGCAGGATGCGGCTCATGTCCACGAAGTACAGCTGGTAGCGCTGCGCCTGGTTCAAGCGCAGCAGGGCGATGTGGGTGGGGTCGGCTGCGGGCAGCAGGCCACCGACGGCGAACAGGCCCTGCTCCAGCGTGGCGATCGCGTTGGTGTCGATGGCGCCGGGCGCGCGCACGGCCCCGCCGATGACCACCTTGCTGCTGGGCGATGACACGATGTTGACGGTCACGCCGGGCTGTCGGTAGAAGGCGTCGAGCTTGGTGGAGAGTTCGGTGGCGAGCTCATCGGGTGTTTTGCCCGCGGCTTCGACGCGACCGGCAAAACGGAAGGAAAAGCTGCCGTCAGGGCGCACCACGTAGAGCTGGGTCTGGCTGTCTTCCACGAGGTTGCGCAGGTCCATGGCCGGGTCCTGCGCGTCGCGCACGATGCGCAGCGTGTCACCCGCCTGCACGCGCGTGGGCTCCTTGGCCATGGCGGCCAGGTCTTCGGCGGTCAGGTATCGCACCTGCTCGGAGGGCTGCAGGTTCCCCATCGGGGTGCAGGCCACCAGCAGGCAGCTGGACAGGACCAGGGCAATGCGCTTCATGTCGAACCAGGAGTGGAGAGGAACGAGAGCCAAACCAAAGCCGGCCACAGGGGCCGGCAGGGTCGATCAGACCTGGGCGTCGGACTGGGCGCCCACCCCATGCTCGATGACCTGCCTGCGCCACCTCAGGTAGGCCGACTTCATCTTCGAGCGATGGGGACGCCGCACCCAGGGCACGCCGAACTTGGTGAAGAAGCGCACCATGCTGCGCAGGTGGGTCTGGCCCGAGCTGGACCAGATGCCAGCCTGGCTGTGGCGCTGGTGTTCGTGCACCAACTCCACTTCGGGAACGGCCACGACCTGCCAGCCCTTGACCCACATGCGCGCGCAGAGATCAACCTCTTCGAAGTAGAGGAAGTATCCCTCATCCATGCGTCCGACTTCGTCGAATGCGGTGCGACGCACGACGAAGCCCGTGCCGATGACCCAGTCGGCCTTGAACGGCCCACCCTGCCAGTTGCGCTTGAGCAGGTGGCTGCTGACCAGCTTGCGCAGCGGCCCCAGGTTGCCCAAAGGGGTGCGGCGCGCCAGGATGTCCAGCAGGGAATAAAAGCGCCGCGCCGAGTACTGCAGGCTGCCATCGGGGTTGATGAGCTTGAGCCCGGCGATGCCCAGGTTGGGCGTTTCGGTGAACAGGCGCTGCAGCACCTCCACCCGGTTGCGAAGGAAGTAGGTGTCGGGGTTGAGCACCAGCACCAGGTCGGTGCTCGACGCCGCCACACCGATGTTGACGCCCGCCCCGAAGCCACCGTTGCGCGGCGACAGCACCAGGCGCACGCCGGCGGGCAGGCTGCTTTGCAGGCGCACACCCGAGCCATCGGGCGACAGGTTGTCGACGACGCAGATGTCGCCGGGTGCAGCGATGCCGTGCTCCAACAAGGATTTGACGCGCTGCAGCGTCAGATCCTCGGTGTTGTAGTTGACGATGACGACCCCCAGCGAGGGAAGTGGGTGATGGTGGTCGTTCATGGTGTTCATCCGGTTGGGCTGGAGCGGGTTCGATGGGTGGATGGGTCAGCCAAGGGATCAACCGCATCGCCCTGCGCACGCCCAAAAGGGTGGGAAAACGCTGAGGGCCAGTGTGTCAGAGGGATCAAACCCCGTGTAATCCCGAACATGGGTGGGTTACTGTTTCTGAACACATGCATTGCCACTCTGTGTGGTCAAAGTCACACTTGACGGGGGATCTAAGGCGCCTGCTGGCCTCCCCGTGCTCGGCGCGACTGGGGCAGAATCGGGCGCTTGAGCCAACATTCAACAGGGAAGAAGATGCGCAAGACCTTGCTGGCAGCCTGCCTGCTGTCCTCGTTTGTCGTCACGGCTGGCGCCCAAGTCGCCGAAAACACCTATTCGCCAACAGGGCTGCGTCCGTTCATCGGCGTGGGCCTGGCTGCGGGCGGCGACACTTTGCTGCGCGTGCAGAACGACGCCGAGGGCGCCAGCGCCAACGATGTCACCAACATCAGGGCTGGCGACGGCCTGGACCTGCGCGTGGGCCTGAGCCTGAAGCTGGGCAACCTGCCTTTGAGCCTGCAAACCGTCGTGGCGTACCACAACGACCAGAGCAACGGGCAGGACAACACCAAGTACCGCTTCCGCCGCGTCCCTGTCGAGGCCACGCTGCTGTGGCACGCCACCGACCGCGCACGCATCGGTTTCGGTGTGCGCAAGTCCACCCAGCCCACGGTCAAGATCGACAACGGCCGTCTCGCCGGCGACACCACCCGCTTCGATGCCAAGTTCGACATGAAGGCCAGCACCGGCTTCATCGTCGAAGGCGAGTACGCGGTGACGCCGGGCTGGAGCCTCAAGGGCCGCTACGTGTACGAGACCTTCCGCTACAAGGACTTCCCGGAGCTCGACAAGGTCAAAGGCGACCACGTCGCCATCCAGAGCGTCTGGTACGTGGACTGAACCCGTCGAATCCGGCATCGCCGGACCAGGCAGGCCTCAGGCCAGGGCCCAGTCCAACGCCTGACCGCGTTCACGCCAGAACGCCACCGCCCGACCAAAGTGCCCGTTGCCCACAAAGGGCAACGGCCCGCGCGTAGCGGACAAGGGCGAGGGGTGATTGCTTTGCAGCACCAGCAGGTCGTCCAGCGACTGCCCCGACGCCCGCCGTGCGGCTTCGAGCAATGGCGCCTTGCGCTGGGCATGCGCACCCCACAGCATCACCACCCGCGCACCGGCATCGGCCACCACGGCCTGCGCCAGGGCGTCGGTCAACAGCTCCCAGCCCCAGCCGGCGTGGCTGCCCGCCTCGGCGGCCTGCACCGTCAGCGCGGTGTTGAGCAACAACACCCCTCGCTCGGCCCAGCCTTGCAGGCAGCCGTGCACGGGCGCATGCAAGCCCAGCTCCCGCTGGATCTCTTTGCGGATGTTGCGCAGGCTGGGCGGGATGGCCACGCCCGGGCGCACCGAGAACGCCAGCCCATGGGCCTGACCGGGGCCGTGATACGGGTCCTGCCCCAGGATGAGCACCTTCACGTCGGCGCGTCGCGTCAGGTACAGCGCGTGGAAAACCTCGTCTGGGTAGATGACCGCACCCGCCGCTCGGGCCAGGTCGACACGATCGATCAGGGCCCGGCCCTGCGGGCTGGCGCGGAAGGCATCGGTCAGTGGTCGCCAGTCGGGCGGCACGGCATCGAACAAGTCGTCGAGTGGGCGTGACAGCGCGGGCGTCTGGGTCGCTGCGGGTTCGCCCGCCAAGGCAGGCTCAGCCGACGCCCCCGACACAGCCAATGGCTCAGCTCCGAAATCCAGCGCCGCTTGAGGCACCTGCTTCGGTGCCGATGCCTTGCGTGCCATGGCCCGCTTCGGCGCTCAGTTGAACAGCTGGGCCAGCGCCACGCCAGGATCCGGCTGGCGCATGAAGGCCTCACCCACCAGGAAGGCGTGCACGTCGGCGGCGCGCATGCGCTGCACGTCTTCGCGCCCCAGGATGCCGGACTCGGTCACCAGCAGCCGGTCGGCCGGCACGCGCGGCAGCAGGCCCAGCGTGGTGTCCAGCGTGACCTCGAAGGTGCGCAGGTTGCGGTTGTTGATGCCGACCAGCGGGGTCTTGAGCTTCAAAGCCCGGTCCAGCTCCTCGCCATCGTGCACCTCGACCAGCACGGCCATGCCGAGCTCGTGCGCCAGGGCTTCGAGGTCGCGCATCTGGGCATCGTCCAGGCAGGCAGCGATCAGCAGGATGCAGTCGGCACCCATGACCCGGGCGTCGTAGACCTGGAAGGCGTCGACCATGAAGTCCTTGCGCAGCACGGGCAGGCCGCAGGCTTCGCGGGCTTGCTTCAGGTAGGCCTCACAGCCCTGGAAGAAGCGTTCATCCGTCAGCACGCTCAGGCAGGCCGCGCCATGCTGCGCGTAGCTGCGCGCGATGTCGGCCGGCACGAAGTGCTCGCGCAGCACGCCCTTGCTGGGGCTGGCCTTCTTGACCTCGGCGATGACGGCGGCCTGGCCTGCGGCCACCTTGGCGCGCAAGGCGCCGGTGAAATCGCGCACGTCGCTCAGCTCGCGGTTGCGCTGTTCGGCTTGCGCGCGCACGTCGGCCAGGGAGCGGGTCTTGAGCGCCAGCGCGATTTCTTCGTGCTTGACGGCGACGATCTTCTGCAGGATGTCGGACATGGTGGTTCTTTCAGGGGCTCGGGCCGGCGTTCAGGACTGTGCTTGGGCCAGGCGCTGCGTGGCCCGCACGAACTGCTCGAGCTTCTCGGCGGCCCGACCCGAGGCCAGGGCTTCGCGGGCACGCTCGATGCCATCGGCCAGGCTGTCGGCCACATCGGCCGCGTACAAGGCCGCGCCGGCGTTCATCAGCACGATGTCGCGCGCCGGGCCGGCCTCGTTGGCCAGCACACGCTGCAGGATGGCTTGCGACATCTCGCGCGTCTGCGCCTTGAGCATGGAGCCGTCGTGCTCGGC
>NZ_DCXA01000093.1:0-5130 GCF_002328915.1 Aquabacterium sp. UBA2148 | reverse complement strand
TCTACCCATGGCTTTGCCACCCGCGTGGTCGGTGGCAACGCGCGCGCGGCCCGCCTGGTGGGCCTGCCCAGTCACCGTTTGATCATCACGGCGTGTGCGCTCGGGGGTGCCGGGGCCGGGCTGGCCGGTGGCATCGAGGTGGTGGCGGTGCACACCTCGGCCAACGCTTCCTTGATCGTCGGCTTGGGCTACACGGGCATCCTGGTGTCCTTCGTGGCCCGCCACAACCCCTGGGCCATCGTGCCGGTGGCCATCCTGTTCGGTGGCTTTGGTGCGGCGGGCAGCTTGCTGCAGCGCCGTCTTGATCTGCCCGATGCCTCGGTGATGGTGCTGCAGGGCTTTGCGTTCGTGCTGATCCTGGCGGCAGAAGCCTGGCGTGGTCGCCTGGGAGATTGGCTGCAGGCACGCGCCGCGATGGCACCCACAACACCCGGCCACGAAACCAGCCGACAACGCTTGCAGCGAGAGGCCCTCAAGGCCTTGCGCCAAGACAAGGAGGCCGCATGAGCGCCGAAGTCGTGACCTTGGGCAGCATGTGGGGTGATGTGGCCCTGGCCGTGATGGGTGGGGCCATCCGCGTGGGCACGCCCTTTCTGTTCGTGAGCCTGGGTGAGTGCCTCACCGAAAAATCCGGCCGCATCAACCTGGGCCTCGAAGGCGTGCTGGTGCTGTCCGCCATGACGGGTTTTGCGGGCAGCTACCTCACGGGCTCGGCCTGGTTGGGCGTGCTGGTGGCGGCCTTCGCGGGCGCCTTGCTGGCCATGCTGCACGGGCTGCTGTGCTCGCTGCCAAGGGTCAACGACATCGCCACGGGCATCGCCTTGATGCTGCTGGGCGCCGGCCTGGCCTTCTACTTGGGCAAGCCCCTGATCCAGCCGCAAGCAGCGCAACTTCCTGCGCTGGAGTGGGGCGCCTGGAGCGACTCGCCTCAGGTGCAGGCGGCGCTGCGCATCAACGCGCTGTTCCCCATCGGGGTGCTGCTGGCGGTGTTCCTGGCCTGGGCCTTGGCCAACACGCGCTGGGGCCTGATCGTGCGCATGGCCGGCGACAGCAGCGACGCCGCGCGGGCCCTGGGTTACTCGGTCAACGGCGTGCGCATCTGGGCGACGACGGCGGGCGGCTTCCTGGCCGGCATCGGCGGTGCCTCGCTGTCGCTGTACTACCCGGGCAGCTGGAACGAGGGCCTGTCGTCAGGGCAGGGCTTGATCGCCGTGGCCCTGGTCATCTTCGCGCGCTGGCGGCCGCTGGCCTGCCTGGGCGCGGCGCTGTTGTTCGGTGGCGCTGGGGCTTTGGGGCCGGCGCTGCAGTCGGTGGGCATCGGCTGGGGCTACCACCTCTTCAACGCCATGCCCTATGCATTGACCTTGCTGATCCTGGTGTGGACGTGCAGCCCCAAGCGTTCGTTGCAAGGCGCGCCGATGGAGCTGGGGGTGTCGCGCTGACGACGTGAGCGCGGTGTGTTGCCGAGTGCCTTGTCGATGTGACGACGACGGCACGGATGAAGACGTGAAAGGAGCCTGGTGATGAGTGGACTCGGTGGCCTGAACAAGACACCCGCCGGCATGGTGATGGGCCTGGTGCAATTGCAGTTGCCGGTGGTCGAGACGACCGCGCAGCTGGCCGCGCAAACGCAGCGCATCGTGGACATGGTGGGCAAGGCCCGCCGCAGCTACCCGGGCATGGACCTGGTGGTCTTCCCGGAGTACTCGCTGCACGGTTTGAGCATGAGCACGGCCGACGAACTCATGGTCACGCTCGATGGCCCCGAGGTGGCTGCCTTCAAGGCCGCGTGCGTGCAGCACAAGATCTGGGGTTGCTTCTCGATCATGGAGAAGAACGCCGGCGGCAACCCGTACAACACCGGCCTGATCATCGATGACCAGGGCGAGCTCAAGCTCTACTACCGCAAGTACCACCCCTGGGTGCCGGTCGAGCCCTGGGAGCCCGGCAACATGGGCATCCCCGTCATCACGGGCCCCAAGGGCGTCAAGCTCGCGCTCATCATCTGCCACGACGGCATGTTCCCCGAGATGGCGCGCGAGTGCGCCTACCAGGGCGCCGAGCTGATGATCCGCACCGCCGGCTACACGGCGCCCATCCGCCACGCCTGGTCCATCACCAACCAGGCCAATGCTTTTCAGAACCTCATGGTCACGGCCAGCGTCTGCCTGTGCGGCAGCGACGGCACCTTCGATTCGATGGGCGAGGCCATGGTGTGCAACTTCGACGGCACCGTGATGGCGCAGGGCGGTGGCCGCCCCGACGAAATCGTCTGCGCAGAGGTGCGCGCCGACCTGGTCCGCGAAGCCCGCGTGCACTGGGGTGTCGAGAACAACATCCACCAGTTCTTCCACCGCGGGTACGTGGCCGTCAAGGGCGGGGCGCAGGACTGCCCCTACACCTTCATGCAGGACATGGTGGCCGGCCGCGCACGCCTGCCCTGGGAGGGCGAGGTGGTGCACACCGATGGCGCGTCCTGCGGCTTTGCTGCGCCAACGCGGGTGTTCCGGGGCGCCGAGCCCAACCTGCTGAGTGCCGCCTCTTGTGCCGATTCCGATGCCGTCGGCATCAGCCAGTCATCAGGCGGCGCCTCAACCGCCTGCCCGCCATCCGATCTGAAGGACGCCGCATGAGCCCCTCCACCTACGTCGACGCCCAGCCCTACCAGTGGCCCTACAACGGTGACCTGCGCCCCGCCAACACCGCGCTGATCATCATCGACATGCAGACCGACTTCTGTGGCGAAGGCGGCTACGTCGACAAGATGGGCTACGACATCTCGGCCACGCGCGCGCCCATCGAGCCGCTCAAGGTTCTGCTGGCCGAGGCCCGCCGCGTCGGCATGCTCGTCATCCACACCCGCGAAGGCCACCGGCCTGACCTGAGCGACCTGCCCGCCAACAAGCGCTGGCGCTCACGCCAGATCGGCACCAACGGCGTTGGCATCGGCGACGTGGGGCCGTGCGGCCGCATCCTGGTGAGGGGTGAACCCGGCTGGGACATCATCCCCGAGCTCTACCCCATCGATGGCGAGCCCATCATCGACAAGCCCGGCAAGGGCAGCTTCTACGCGACCGACCTGGAGCTGGTGCTGCACACCCAGGGCATCCAGAACGTGGTGTTGACGGGCATCACCACCGACGTGTGCGTGCACACCACCATGCGCGACGCCAACGACCGCGGCTTCGAGTGCGTGATGCTGACCGACTGCACCGGCGCGACCGACCCGGGCAACCACGCCGCCGCCTTCTCGATGATCAAGATGCAGGGCGGCGTGTTCGGCGCGGTGTCGGACTCCAAAGCCCTGATCCGCGCGATGCAGGCCTGGCCGTCGGTGGCGCCTGCCGCAGACGTGGCCAGGGCGGCTTGATGGCCGTTTGGTGAGCTGCACCACCCCGCTGAATCCTTCCTCCACCCCCCAACTCACCCACACCCGAAAGCCGAACCCATGAGCACGTCTCGCCGTCAGTTCATCCAGACCTCCGCTGCTGCCCTGGCATTCGGTGCCAGCCTGCCTTCGGCGCGCGCGCAAGACGACAAGATCCTCATCGGCTACTGGCCCATCGCTTCGGGCCTGCCGCTGTACACGGCGCTCGAGCGTGGCTTCTTCAAGGAGGCCGGCTTGAACGTCGAGGGCGTGAAGTTCGCCAGCGCCCAGCAGGTGGCGGAAGCCATGATCGCCGGGCGCATCCATGGTTCGGCCAATGGCACGGCCTCGGGCCCGGGCATCCAGAACGTGACGCTGGCCAAGATCATCCTGGAGAAGAACGGCATCGCCGATGCCAAGGTGGTGGAGTTGCCGATCGGTCAGCATGTGCCCGCGCTGGCTGCCGACCAGCTCGACGCGGTCTACACGCTGGTGCCCACGGGCACCGCCGGCCGCCTCAAGGGGCTCACCCGTGTGCTGGAAAACGGCGTCATCAGCAAGTACGTGCTGGGCGCGGCCGATGCGCCCTGGTTCGGCGGCTCGGCCAGCGTGACCACCACCTTCCTCAAGGAGCGGCCAGCCGACGCCAAGAAGTACATCGCCGCCTACGCCCGTGCGGTGGATTTCGTGCGCAAGAACCCGACCGAGGTGCGCAAGCACATCGATGGCTTCACGGCCATCGACCCATCGCTGGTGCAGGAGGTGCCGCTGTCCGGCTTCACGCTTTACAACGAGTTCACGGCGTCCGATCTGGGCTACTTCCAGAAGTTCTTCGACATCTTCACCGAGCGCAAGATCTTCTCGCGCGCGGTGCCGGTCAAGCCCTTGATCTACGTGGGCTGAAGCCATGATCCCCAAGTCCCTGGACCGTCTGTTCGATGCTCGGCTGCTGCCGTTCATTGGCCCCTTGCTGCTGTTCGGTGTCTGGCAGCTGGTGATATCGGCCCAGTGGGTCAAGCCTGTGCTGCTGCCACCGCCCAGTGCGACCCTCGCGCACCTGTGGGAGGTGGTGGTCACCGGAGCCATCCGCGAGGACTTCATGTCGACCCTGGTGCGCACGCTGTCGGCTTTCGGCATCGCCGTGGTCATTGGCGTGCCGCTGGGTGTGATGCTGGGCAGCTCGGTGCATGCCTACCGCAGCGTCGAGTTCCTCATCGACTTCTTCCGCTCCACGCCTTCTTCGGCGCTGATCCCGCTGTTCCTGTTGATCTTCGGCATCACCGACGCCAACAAGATCGCGATCGCGGCGTTTGCAGCCGTGCTGCTGGTGTTGTTCAACAGCGCCTACGGTGTCATGAACGCCAAGAAAACCCGCGTGATGGCCGCGCAGATCATGGGTGTCTCACGCTGGCACGTGTTCAAGGACGTGATGTTGATGGAGAGCCTGGCTCAGACCTTCGTGGGCCTGCGCACGGGCGTTTCGATGTCGCTGGTGATCGTCATCGTGGCGGAGATGTTCATTGGCTCGGAAACGGGCTTGGGGCACCGGATCATCGATGCGCAGCAGGTCTTCAACGTCAAGGACATGTACACGTCGATCCTGATCACCGGTGCTTTGGGGTATGCGCTCAACCTGGTTTTTTTGCTGATCGAGAAGAGGCTGGTTCACTGGAGTGGGAAAGCATGAGTGGTGCTCCGCTCGGTCCTGCCTTTGCTGTGCCGGCATTGGCGCGTGGGTGGCTGGCTCCGCTCATGTCCCCCGG
>NZ_DCXA01000100.1:3169-14045 GCF_002328915.1 Aquabacterium sp. UBA2148 | reverse complement strand
CTGCGCCACGCCGGCGCGCTAGAAGGCCAGGTGCGCGACCTCGACCGCGAGCTGCGCCTGGCCAAGGGCCTGGAGCTGGGTGAGCTGCGCGTGGGCGTGGGCCCCTGGGGCGGCTCGGTGCTGGTGGGGCCGGTGGTGGGGCGCCTGAACGCCTTGCACCCGGGCCTGCAGCTCAAGCTCGTGCTGGCGCCCTGGCAGGAGCTGCCCGAGCGCGCCCGCGCCCGCGAGGTCGACGTGGTGCTGGGCGAGCTGCGAGAGATCGAACAGCTGCCCGACTTCGAGTGCGCCCCGCTGAGCGCGCACGAGGTCTGCGTGGTGGCTCGCGCCGGTCACCCCTTGGCGCAAAAGCGCGAGCTGCGCGCCGCCGACCTCTTCGACTGGCCCCTGGCTGGCCCGAACCTGCCCGAAACCGCCTTGCAGGCCCTGACCGCGCTGGCCGCTGCCGCCCACGTGCCCCCCGAGCGCCTTCGCCCCGGCCTGCTGGGCGTGACCTGCGACAGCTCGGGCATCCTGCGCCAGGTGCTGCAGGAAAGCGATGCCCTGTCCTTCATGCCGCGCTTCATGGTCGAGGGCGACCTGCGCTCGGGCCGCCTGACGACCCTGTCTGTGCCGGCGCTGACGCAGTCCGTGCGCTTCGGGGCGGCTTGGTTGCGCGGGCGCACCCTGGGCGGGGCGGGGGAGAAGTTCGTCTCACTGCTCCACGAGCACGACGCGGCCTTGCGAGCCGCCTCGGCGCCGGCGCACGCCCGCAGCGTCTGCGAGGGGACAGCTCAGTCTTCGCCCTGACCGATCGCGCCAGCGAAGGCGCGGGCAAAAGCCTCGCCGAAAGCGGGCGTGCCGCTGAGCGACAGGTTCACCGTCACCCAGTCGCCTTCGGGCATGACCTGCAGGTCGTGGCACCAGCTGGCGCCCTCGTCCAGGTCGCCCGGGCCATCGGGGAAGCGCCGCTCGGCCCAGGCCAGCACCTGGTCCACCTCGGCCAGCACCGCAGGGTGGCGCTCGCGCGAGGTCGAGGCCATGGCGTCGAAGGTGTGAACGCCCCCGGTGTCGGAGCTGGCGTCGAAGCTGAGGAAGTCGAGCGAAGGCGGCTTGGCTGGCATGGGGCGAATTTGTACCACCGTGGGGCCTGCCGCCCTCAACTTGCGGCAAACCCGGGCCGATATCCACCCATGGCTTCCGATCCGACCCCCCTCTCACCCGCTGAGCAACCCACGCCGGCGGCGCCGGTCCTGCTGGACCCGGCGGTCAAGCGCAGCTGGCTGCGCGCCACCCGCGTGAGCATCGCGCTGACCGTGGTGTTCTGCCTGGCCCTGACCGGCCTGCGCTGGATGGACGCCAAACGCCAGGCCCGAGCGGTGGGCGCCACCGTGGTCAACCTGGTGGACGCCGCCCAGGGTGTGACGTCCGTCACGCTGCCGGCCGTGGGCGCGGCGGTGGAGCCGCACGTGGCCGTGCAGGCCGTGGCCTTCTGCGCTGCCAATGCCGCCCAGGGCACCGACGCGGCCAACGCCGCAGAGGGCGCTGCCGCTGCCGCCTCGGCTTCCTGCGAAACCCTCTTTGCCCGCGAGGAGGCCCAGGCCTGCTCGCCGGGCTTCAGCCTCGCGACCCTGTGCACCGCCGTGCCCTCGCTGTCGCGGCCCGAAGACACCGTGCGCGTGAGCTACTCGCTCGGCGCGATGTGGGTGACGGCGGCCGAACAGTCGCTGGCCTGCCTCCTGATGATGGTGGGCGTGCTGTGGGCCTTTGCCCGGGTTCGCACCTCGCGTGCGCCGACCGCGTCGGCAGCCCAGTCCGCTGCCCCGAGCGAAGCCGGCGGCACGGCGAAGTCCAACGAGCGGGATGCGCTGACGGGCCTGCTCAACCGCGTGGCCTTCGAGACCGCGCTCAAGCGCCACAACGAAGCCGAGAACCTCAGCGCCCTCGAAGTCGATGGCTGCCTGCTGTACTTCGACCTCGATCGCTTCAAGCTCATCAACGACACCTACGGCCACATCGCTGGCGACACCGTGCTGCGCACCGTCTCGCAACGCCTGCGCTACACGCTCGGTGGCGGCGTGCTGATCGGCCGCCTCGGTGGCGACGAGTTCGCCGCGCTCATCACCGACGTCTCCTCGCGCGGCAACATCGAAACCATCTGCCGCGTGCTGATCGAGCAAGTCTCCAAGCCCATCCCCATCGACGACGTCAAGGAGTGGGTGGGCCTGAGCATCGGCGCACACATGCTCAAGCGCGGCACGCTCACGGTGGGCGAGATGCTGCACCGAGCCGACCTGGCCATGTACGAGGCCAAGCGCGCCGGTCGTGGGCGGCTGGTTTTCTATCACGAGTCGATGGAAGACGCCGCCCGCAGCCGCGCGCAGATCCAGGGCGAGCTCAAGCACGCCATCGACGCGCACCAGTTCTTCCTGGTCTACCAACCTCAGTTCGATCAGAAGGACCAGATCCGAGGCGTGGAAGCCATGGTGCGCTGGCGCCACCCGGTGCGCGGCCTGATCCCCACCGAAGAGTTCATGTCGGTGGCCGAGCAAAGCGGCCTCATCGTGCCACTGGGCAAACACATCATCGGCCTGGTTTGCCAAGACCTGGTGAACCTGCGCAAGGAAGGCTTGGTGCTGCCTTACGTGAGCCTGGACGTGTCGATGCGCCAGCTGGGCGACAAGGCCCTGGTCGAAGACCTGCAAGAGACGCTGCAGCGCCACGGGCTGACTGCTGCCGACCTCGAATTCGAAGTCACCGAAGGCACCACCATGGTCGGCCAGGTGAGCAAGGAGAACGCCACGCTGCGCCAGCTGCAGGACATGCGCTTTCGCATCGCCATCGACGGCTTTGGGGCCGGCCAGTCGTCGCTGGCGCGGCTCATCGACCTTCAGGTCGACAAGATCAAGATCGACCCGATGTTCGTGCGCGCCATCGGCGAGCCAGGTTTCAACCCCGCTTTGCTGGAGCTGATGATCGGCCTGGCGCAGCGCCTGGAGGTCAAGATCGTGGCCCAGGGCGTCACCAAGCTCGAGCAGGTGAGCTGGCTCAAGCAGGCCGGCTGCCCCATGATGCAGGGCGACTTCTTTGCCCAGCCCATGACCCATGTGCAACTGCTGACCTGGTTGCGTGAGCAAGCGGGCGACCGGGGTTACCTGGGGGGCGTGTGGGCCCCGACTCGCTCGTTCGAAGAGAGCGACGTGATCCAGGCTTGAAGCCGGGGCGTTGCGCCTTCAGCGCTGACGCCTGCGGGTTACCACCAACGCCGCCAGGCCGATCGCACCCAGCATCAGCGCGCTCGGCTCGGGCACCGCGCTCAGCACCACCGTGCCGGTGGTCGGATCGATGGTGTTGACGCCTGCGGTGAAGTAATCGAACTTGAACTCACCGGGCGCCACGCTGTAGAGGTTGATCTCGAAGCCCGCGCCACCAAAGACGAGCCCGCCGTTGGTGAAGACGCTGGCAGCACCTGGCTCGACGATGTTGTCGAAGAGGTAGGTGCCGCTGGGGCTCAGGCCCGCAGAGGGGCCACCAGGCAGCAGGGTGTAAGAGCCGATGGCCTCACCGAGCGTGACGCTCATCTCGCCGGAGGTGGCCAGGAAGCGGCCATCGCCCAGGTCCGTGACCTCCAGCTGCCCGCTGGCGGCATTGGCGCCACCTTGGAAGGTGAAGTGAAAACTGGTGTCGGCAGCCGAAGCGGCGAGCGGAGCGAACAAGGCGCTGACGCACGCGCCCAGCAACAAGATGTTGCGCATTGGGTGGTCCCTGAATGTGGATTGAAGTGGGGCGATGTTACTGTCGCCCACCCCCGTTGCCTGTGACAGCTTGTGTCGTGGGTTGGGTGAAGAACCCCTTCTTGCGGAGCCTGGTTTCAGGCTGGCCATCGATGAATTTGCGAACCCTTTTTGGCTCGGTTGCCCTTGCTTCCTTGCTCAGCGCTTGCGCTGGTCCCCAACCTCATCCCGATGCCTGCAAACAGGCTTTGACGACCGACGTGGTCAACGCCTGCATCGTCAGCCCTGGCGTGCTGTGGCGCGGAGGCAAGCCCGATGAGCAAGGTGCCTCGGCGCTGCTGAGCAAAGGGGTGGGCACCGTGGTCAACCTCGAGATGCTGCACAGCGACAAGGGCTCCTTCCAGCAGGCAACGGTGGCGTCGTCTCGGCAGGTCGATTACTTCGAGGTGCCCGAGTGGGAGCCCAACGTCATCATCGCCCCAGGCTGGGTGGATGACAGCGTGGCCGAGTTCATCGCCATCGTGCGCACGCAGCCCCGTCCCGTGTACGTGCACTGCCGATCCGGTCAGAACCGCACGGGCGTGATGGTGGCGGCCTACCGGATCATCGAAGAAGGCCTGTCGGTGGAGGCCGCCATCGACGAGATGGGACGCTACAACGGCTTCTGGTTCAAGCAGGATGCCAAGTACCTGCGCGAGATGGCCGCCGGGCGGCTGGCACAAATCAAGGCGCTGGCAGACCGCAAGCAGCACATGTTACAGCGGGCCGCGCGTTTCGACTGTGGCGACAAAGGGTGCGTGCTGCGTTGAAGCCGCGTCTTCAAGGCAGGATCTTGCCGGCTTGAAATCGCAAGCTCCGCACGGTCTCGCCTTGTCGGCCCCGCAGGGTCTCGTGGTCCACCACGTCGAGCTCGTCGTACTGGAAAGCGGTGAGTGCGCGCCCTTGTGTGTCGAGCACGCCCCATTTGCCACCTTGCCGCGCCAGCACGATGCCCCGGCCATTGGCGTCCACCAGTTGCTCTGAGACGTGGATGGACTCGTGCACCGGCTCGATGAGCACCTGGCCCGAGCGGATGTCCACGTAGCCGTAGCCATCGCCCTGACGGGCCACGTTGGTCGGCTCATCACCCTGGTTGGAGATGCGCTCGAGCTGGTCGTAGACCAGCGGCAGAACCTCGCGCCCTTCTTCATCGAGGTAGCCGAATTTCGGTGAGGCCTCGCCCAGCGAGACCCGAAAGCGCTGGTGCAGCGAGTGGTACTGGATGCCTTGGTAGCGGGGCTCGATCACCTCTCGCCCTGCGATTGACCAGACACCATACAGCGGTGGGCTGTCCTCGTCGGGCGGCGCGGCCCGGACCAGGAAGAATTGCATGCCAACTTGGCTGACGTAGGCGAACTGGTGCGGGATGATTTCCTTGCCATCCTCGCGAACCGCGCCTTGCAGGCCCTTCGCGTTGGTGGTGACGGTGGCTTGGGGCACGAACTCGAGCTCGACGGGTTCCCCATCTCGCCAGCCTTGGCGAACGAGTGTCGCGACGACCAAGCCGGTGAGCAGCAGCGCGGCCAGCACCAGCGTTGGCTTGTGTGCCGGTGGGTTGGCAAGCGGCGTGTCGGCGTCCTGGGCTGTGGTGAACCAGGCCGAGGCCAGCTTGACCAGCAGGGCGTTGACCAGCCAGGTGGCTGCTGCGTAGAGCAGCCCCAACACCATCCCGATGGCCAGCCAGCTGGGGATGGCCACGCTGAGCAGGGTGGACAGGCTGGGGCCTTTTTCCTGCGCGAGAAAGGGCATCACCAAGATGAACGCGACCCCGATGAAGGCCCCCCCGACGATGCCCGCAGCCAGGGTTCTGAAGAAGGACGGACCAGAGCCGAGCAGCGCCAGCACCGATTTGAACGACTGCCAGCCGACGAAGGCGCTCACGGGCAAGGCCACGCCCAGGATGAAGGGCAGGGCCTTGTGCCAAACGAAGGAGCCGCCCGCGAGCATCCCGGACAGGCCGCCCAAGCACAGCAAGCCTTCGAGGACCCCCACGGTGGTGGCGAATGCAAAAGGGCGCAAGGGGCCCACCTTCCTGATGGTTTTTGTGGCCGTGACTGTAGCGTTGCAGCCCCGTGTATTCGGCCAATGAGGGGCTCAGGCCCCTCATTGCGGGGAGCTTGCTTCGCAACGTGGTTTCTGGGCACGCAAGGCGGGCAGACTCACGTCCCATGAACCATTTCATCAGGGGAACCCTGGCCCGCTGGCTGGCCTGCGGGCTGCTGCTTGCATGCAGCTTGGGCGTGTGGGCGGCACACGCGCCTGACAGCGTGCCCAACCCCCGCTCTGCGGGTTCGGGGCACATCGCCAACCCGGACGACATCATCGACGTCGAACACCAGGCTCGGATCGAGCAACTGCTCACACGCCTGGAAACCGACAAGGGGGTCCAGGTGGCCGTGGTGGCCCTGGCCGACATCGAATCGCCGGCTGACGTGTTCGATTTCGCGCAGCGGCTCTTCGAGCTCTGGGGCATTGGCGACCGCGCGCGCGACGACGGTCTGCTGGTGCTGCTGGTGCGAGATCGGCGCACGGTGCGCATGCACACGGGCTACGGCCTGGAGGGCTTGCTGCCCGACGTGCTGTGCCTGCGCATCCAGGAGCAGTTCATGAAGCCCGCGTTCAAGGAAGGGCGGTATGGCGAGGGCTTGCTGCTGGGACTGACCGAGGTCGACCGCCTGGCGCGCGACCCGGCGGCTGCGGCGCAGGCGATCGCTTCGGTGCCAGAGCAGGTCGACGACTGGGCCACGGTGCAATGGGTCATGGGCATCCCCATTGCCTTCATCGGCCTGGTGCTGTTTGCCGTGCGCACCGTGCGCGGCTACTTCAAGCACGATGACGCCAGCCCTGCCTTGCCCCCGTTGTCCATGCGGCACGGACGAGTGGGCTGGCTGCTGCGATTCGTGGTGATGCCAGTGGGCATCGTGATCGCGGTGGGCTGGCTGCCCCCCGCACACCGGGTTGGCTCGGCGGCCCTGCTGCTTTATGCCTACTTCATCCTGATGGTGACGCTCAAGGCCTGGCGCCTGCACCGGTGTGCCCGCTCATTGTTCGCCGAGCAGGCCCATGTGCGCCTGCATCAGCTGCTGGGCCAGCAGCGGGCCTTCTGGGTCTGGATGGCCATCTGGCTGCCATTTCCATTTTTGCTCTACCTGCCCTGGGTGCTGACCTTGCGCTGGCGCTACCGTCGCCGCGTGCGGCCCTGCGAGGCCTGCGGTCAGCCCACCCGATTGCTGAGTGAGCAGCAAGAAGACGCCCACCTGTCGGCCGCCCGCCAGACCGAGGAGCGCCTGGGCTCGGTCGACCACGACGTCTGGTTGTGCGGCGGGTGCGGGGCCACGCAAAGGGTGAGCTTCGTCAACGACGACGCCGACTTCGAAGCCTGTCCGAAGTGCCACACGGTGGCGATGAGCCTCGAGAGCGACACCGTGCTGACGGGTGCCACGGCCACCTTGCAAGGCAAGGGCGTGCGCAAACACGTCTGCCGTCATTGCGGGCATCAGCGCAAGGAGACCTACCTCATTTCGCGCACCGAATCGTCGTCGTCCGGCGGCTCGGGTTCGCCGAGCTTCGGCTCGTCGTCGTCCAGCTCATCGAGCAGCTCGTCGTCGAGCAGCTGGGGTGGTGGCAGCTCGGGTGGCGGAGGCGCCAGCACGAGCTGGTGACGACGTTCGCGTCAGAGCGTCTTGGCGACGTTGGCCACCGACTCGGGGTCGGGCAAGTGCGACAAGGAAGCGACCAGCAGGTCCTTGACCTCGGTGCGGATTTCCTGCGCGCGCTCGCTCGACACCTGGCTGCGTTGCGCCAGCGCCTGGATGTGCGACCACTCGGGCTCGCTCAGGTGCCCGTCGGCGTATCCGGTCATCACGCACAGGCGCACCAGGGTCTCGGCAAAATCTTGATCGGCCGCCAGCTTGGCCAAAGGCTGCTCGCCTTCAACGAGGGGCAGCAAGGCGTTCAGGTCGGCTGCCGGGCTGCCCGCCTGTTCCTGGTGAAACGAGGCGATCAAGGCTTCCTCTGCCGGGTGCACGCCGTCGATGCGTGCCACAGACAACATCGCGGCCACGAGCGCCTGGACTTGTTCGGTGCTCAGGTTCAGCTTGTTTGTGTCGGTCATCGTTGGGCTCCTGATTTGGGTTCAACGCATCAGCGCGCGTGCACGCGCTTGCGTCAGTTGCAGTTGAATGTCCTGGACGGGCATCTTTTGAAAGCGCTCCGGCAGCAGCGAGCGGCGCGAGGTCTCGGACACCGCCAGCATCTCCATGAAAGCGATCATGTCCCGCTCTTGCGGAGGGATGAAGTCCTCCCGCGCTTCGGTGAGCGCATCGAGCAGGGCCAGGCCCTGACGTCGGTGTGCGAACTCGAGCCCCAGCAGGGCAACGGCCTCCAGGTCGGCGTTGGAATAGCCAGCCAGGGGCTCGCAAACGGCTTGCAGCCCTGCGTCGTCCAGCGCATCGGCGCGGGTGTGGCGGCCCAGCACGGCCTTCATGACCTGCGCTCGCTCGGCCGCCGTCTCGGCGTAGAAGAAGGGGATCTTGCGGTCCAGTCGGCCTGGTCGTTTGATGTCGGTGTCGAGCTTGTCGGGGCGGTTGGTCAGCAGGATGAACAGCACGCGCCCGCGGTTGTCGGTGTCCGACATGAACTCCTTGAGGCGCGCGATCACGCGTGAGCTCGTGCCATCGTCTCCGCCCTCGCCGCCATCTTTGCCGAAGCTGCGATCGCCCTCGTCGATCAGCACCGCGATCGGGCCCATGGCCTTGACCGTGGCCAGCACGCGCTCGAGGTTGCGTTCGGTCGAGCCCACCCACTTGGAGCGGAAGTTCTTGAGCGCCACGGCCGACAGCCCGGCCTCTTTGAGGAAGGCCTTGATGACGAAGGTCTTGCCTGCGCCCATGGGGCCCACGGCCAGCAGGCCCATGGGGGTGAGCGCCGTGTCGCCTTCTCGCAGGCTCTTGGCGACCTGTTCGAGCTCGCCCTTGATGTGCTGTGCACCGCCCACCGCACTCAGGCCATGTTTGGGCTCGACGAACTCGATCAGGCCATCGCACTCTTTCTCGATGAGCTCGCGCTTGCGGGCCTGGATCAGTCGAAGCACGTCTTCGTCAGGGTCGGCCGACGGCACATCCAGCGTGGGCTGGATCAGCTTGACGATCTCCCACCGGGTCATGCCGGCGGTGATGGCGGCAAAGCGCCTGGCCCGTTCTTCGGCATCCGGCGCCTGACCCAGCAACTGCCGGATCAGCGATTCACGTTCGCTGGCCTCGATGCCGTGTCCACCAGAGGCCTTCATCAGGCCTTCGATCTGCACCGCGCGCAGACCCGACATGCGCTGCGCGTAGAGCGCGACCTGTTGCTCGCTGAGCTGGGCGTCCAGGTGCTTGACCAGGGCCGTGCGCGCCGCGAGCTCGGGCATGGGTACCTCGATGGCCGAGACCTTGGGGCTGTTGAGCAAGACCTGGTCCAGCGCGCCCAGGCTTTCGGTGATCAGGATGGTGATGTTGTCTGCCGCCATCATGGCCCGGTCCAGGGACCAGCGGTGAAAGACCGTCGAGACCAGGCGCTCCTGCGTGCTGAGCAGACCGCCGCCTTCGCCTGGCATCAGCAGGTCCGCATAAGGCACGATCAGGCCCATGCCCTGGCGCGTGCGCAACTGCACCTCCAGCGCGTGCAGCTTGTCGACCAGGTCACCTTGTTCGGGCAGCAGCAACTCGCCTCGGGTGACCGTCACACCGAACTCGGCGGAGATCTCGACCACCGTCTGTTTGGTGGCGCCCACCAGCACGCTGGCCACGAAGGTCTTGAGGTCGAGCAACTGACCTTGGTGCAAGACCACATCGAAGACGTTGCGGTACAGCACGAAGGTGGAGGCTTCGCCCGCGAGGTACTTGTCGCGCAGCTCTGCCGCCCAGTCCGGCAGGGCATCGCGCTCGTTCAGCGTCGCGCTCATGTCAGAGCGTCTTGCTGCCAACGGCTGCGGCGTTCGCGCGTTCCTTCTTGAGCGCATCGAGCTGCGCCCGCGCGTTGACGGCGCCGGCCGAGCGGTTCAAGGCGGCCAGGCGTGTGTCGAGGTCCGAGGACCTCAGCTCGTTGCCCAGTTTGGCCTCGGCCACGCGGCCCTTGATGTGCTCGCGCACGCCGGCCAGCGCTTGCACTTCGGCATCGATCGACAGGCCGTCGAGCGACTCCTGGATCTTGATGCGGGCTTCCGCGCTCTGGAACTTCGCCAGCATGCGCTCTTTCTCGGCTTTGAGGCGGTCGATCTCGCTCTTGATTTCCAGCAGCGAGTCCTTTGCCTCTTCGGCGTCCTTTTGCGCCTCGGCCAGGTCCGATGTCAGGTCGGTGATTTGTTCTTCCAGGGCGTTCTTCTTTTGAAGCAGCACCAGCGCCAGGTCGTCCTGGTTCGTGGCCAGGGCGGCGTTGAGCTGACTCTGCACCTTGCTCAGCTCGGACTGTGCCGTCGCCATCTGTTGTTCCAGGTCCATGCGCCTGGCGATGATGCGACCCGTTGCCGCCTTGAGCTTGCCGTACTTCTCGGTCATCGACTGGATCGCGTTCTGGTAGGCGATCTCAGGGTGCTCTTTTTCGACGTTGGTGACGAAGAGGGCCACGAAGCCACTCACCAGATTCCACAGACGGGCTGCGATTTGATGGTTTGCCATGATCTGATGTTCCTGTGTTGGTGTGTTGTGTCTGCTGGGGTGCTTGCCCGGGGCCTGGGTCAACGCCCGCCGGGGTGTTCGCGCCGGCCTGCGGCGTTGGCGACCGCCTGTCTTGGCGCTCGCCTGGAGGCCTTGGATTTTTCTGCGCCAGGCTCAGGGGACGTGACCGCCTGCGACAAGGCGATCGCCAGGTCGGAGGTGGACATGCTGATGTCCATGGCGGCCTTTTCGCTGAGCTGGAGCCTGGAGACCGATTCTTCGAGCATCTCGGCCAGGTTGCCTGCATTCGGCGCCGTCATGACCATCTGGTACACCTCTTCGAAGCGAACCGGCATGCCCACCAGCGCGGCCTCCAGCGTGGAGCGGCGCGCACTCAGGCGACTGCCACGCTCGAGGACGTCCTCGTACTCGGCCTGCAGCCCGAGGGCCGACTGCGCTTCGTCGCTGCCGGGCTCGGCGTTGGCCAGGCGG
>NZ_DCXA01000100.1:0-3119 GCF_002328915.1 Aquabacterium sp. UBA2148 | reverse complement strand
CGGCGTTGGCCAGGCGGCGCTCGACGGCGGCCAACTTCTTGCGAACGCCCTCGAGCAACTGCTCGTTGGACGACGAGCTCATGACCGCGTCGCTCAGGCAAAGGGTCAGGTAGTTGACCGTCAGGTCGTCGAGCTGCTCCACCTCGGCTGGCGACAGCCGGGTGCTGGCGTCGCCCGCCGTGCGGTAGAGCGACTGCACCCGGTTCCACATCGTCTGGTATTGCGAGAGGTAGCGCGAGCCGCCGTGGATGTCGATCTCCCGCAGCAGCCGCTGACGGCGATCTTCGCGCGCCGTCACCCGTGATCGGCGGTTCACCGCCTGCTGGAACGAAGGCAGACCCGGCACCACCGCCAGGCCCAGGACCTCGATGGCCGCGAGGGCCAGACCGCCGAGGATCAGCGCGTCGCCGCCCCAGGGAAAGGACAGCATCACCGACACGCCGGCAACGCCAGCGGCCACCAGCTGGTTCCTGGGGTGCTTGAGGAATTCCAGCCAGTAACGAGGTTGGTCGCTCACACGCTCACCCGCAAGGAACCACGCCCCCCGCTGGCGCGCAGGTGGCCGACGACGCGGTCATGCCATTCGCGCACCTCGGCGCCCATCAGCCATTCGCTGCTGCGAGGCTGGAGCTTGGGGATCTGGAAGTCGTCGATGATTTTGGCCGGTTGCGTCGACAACACGATGACCCGGTCACCCAGCAGCAAGGCCTCGGTGACATCGTGGGTCACGAAGACGATCAGGCAGGGGTGGGCCTGGTGCAGCCTGACCAGCAGGGTCTGCATGGCCGAGCGGGTTTGGGCATCGAGGGCACCAAAGGGCTCGTCCATCAGCAAGACCTTGGGGCGAAGCACCAGGGCCCGGGCCAGGGCCACGCGCTGGTTCTGCCCGCCCGACAGCTGCGAGGGGTACTGGTCGCGCTTGTCGCTCAGGCCCACCTCTTCCAGCATGGCGTCCACGCGGGCTTCGGCCTCCTGGCGGCTGACCCGGCGCTTCCACTCATGGAACTGGAACGGGTAGAGCACGTTCTCGCGCACCGTCAGGTCAGGCCGGTTGTTGTAGTGCTGGAAGACCATCACGGTGTCCGGGTGCGCGTCTTCGCACAAGGCACCTTCGATCTTGATCTGGCCTGAAGAAGGGGTCTTGACGTTCCAGGGGCGCACACCACCCAGCATCTTCAGCAGCGTGGACTTGCCGCAGCCCGAAGGCCCCAGCAGCATGTTGATGCCGGGGCGCTCGAACCTGAGGCTGACGTTGTCGAGCACGCACAGCGTCGAGCCATCGGGTTGCGCGTAGTTCTGAACGATGTCGATGGCCTCGACCATGGGCGGCGGCAGCTTGGCCGTTGCAGTGGGGGCGTTCACGCTTTGGTCTCCCACTTGAACATGCTGGTCTTGAGCCACATCAGCAGCTGGTAGGTGGCCAGCGCCACCCCGATGATCACGATGATGCCGGCGAAGACCTGGTCCATCGCGCTCAGGCGCCGGGCGTTGGCGATCAACTGTCCCAGGCCCTCCTGCGCGTTCACGTACTCGGCCACGGTGATGTAGGTCCAGCTGACCGACACGCCCACGATGACCGCGTCCATGATGCGGGGCATGGCCAGGGGCAGCAGCACCTTGGTCACGCATTCCCACGGCGTGGCGCCGATGTCCCGCGCGCTCGTGAGGTAGCCCTCGGGAACGGCGCGCACCGCGTCCCGCACCAGGGGCGTCAGGTAGACGATCGAGCCCACGAACAGGAAGGCGATCTTCATGAATTCACCGATGCCGAACCACATCACCATGATGGGCAACAGGGCAGCCACCGGGGCCGAGCGGAAGGGGTCGATCAATGGAGACAGCACGGCGTTGATGCGCGGCGACGCGCCCATCAACACCCCCAGCGGGATGCCGATCAGCATCACCAGCGCGGAGGCCACCGCCACGCGTCCGACGGACCACATCGTGGCCACGCCCAGCTGGCTGCGGCCTTCGTACCAGGCCAGGTAGGCGAAGGCTTCGCCCACGGCCATCGGAGAAGGCAGCTGGTTCTTGCTGAGCAGGCCCGAGGCCGACACCGCTGCCCAAACGAGCAGCACGGTCAGCACCGAGGCGAGCGCGAGCCAGCGTTGTTGCGCCCGGGGCAGGCGCAGGTAGGGGTTCCAGAAATCGTTCACTTCGCGAACACGGCCAAGCGAGTGGAGCGATTCAGGGCACGGCACTCGTCGAGGTTCATGCCGGCTGAGCCAGGGTTGGCCTCGTCACACAGCGGGCGCGTGGGGCCAAAGCCCACGACGCGCAACCGTGCCTTGGGGATCTCCCATTGCTTTTCCAGGTACTCCGCCACGGCCTTGGCGCGCGCCATCGAGAGGGCCTGGTTGGTGTTGGCCGAACCGACGCTGTCGGTGTTGCCGCTGAGCTCGAAGTAAGCGCTGCCGTTGTTCTCGATGAAGGGGATCATCTCGGTGTCGATGACACGTTGCGCGCGCTTGGTCAACTCGCTGGAGCCGGAGCTGAAGTTGACGGCCACCGGCTTGGTGACCGCAGCCGGGCTGGCCATGGCACTGGCGCGGCCCGTGTCCGTGAACTCGGCCTGGGGCTTGGCGGCCTCGACCTTGGCCGCCGTGTCCTTGGCCAGCGCAGCCTTGATGAAGCGCAGGTCAAAGCTCTCCTGGGCGGGGATCACCGGGGAGTTGGGGTTGGCCAGGGCGCCGGCGCCGCGGTAGATCTGGTCGAAGCGCGCGTAGACGCGCTCGTAGTGGTTCACGCCACCGACCAGGCCCAGCACGCGGGCGTTGTCGGACAGGTCGGTCCAGACGACGTTGCCGAACAACTGCTTGAGGAAGGGCTTGCCTTCGGTGCCGGCCAGCACCTTGAAGAACTCCATCGAATTGATGAGGCCTTCAACGGCTTGATCGGGGTTGGCCTTCGCCACCTTCACGCCTTGCAGCCAGCCATCGACGAATTTCTGAAAGACCGCTTCGTTCTCGGGCTTCTTGAGCTCGCGCTGATCGCACACGATCACGTCGTAGATCAGGTTGGTGGCCGTCTTGGTCGAATACACGACGTGGGCGCCCTTGACGTCGCGCAGGGCCAGCGACAGGTCAGGGTCCCACAGGACGGCGGCGTCCACGTCGCCC
>NZ_DCXA01000099.1:6503-9405 GCF_002328915.1 Aquabacterium sp. UBA2148 | reverse complement strand
CGTGATGACGACCACCTCGGTTTGCCCGCCAGGCAAAGGCATGGCCCACTCGCTGCCAACGGGCGCGTCCGCCAGCGCCGCCAGGTTGGGCGAGATGAGCTGCACGCCGGGCTCCACCACGGCACCCAGCACGAAAGCCTGCGTCGAGACGGCGGCCACCGTGGCGGCAGGCGCCACCACCAGGGGCCCCTAGCCACGCTGGGCCACCGCGAACACCTGACCTCCCACGCGCACACCACCATGGAGCCCGCGTTTGGTCTGCCTGAGGTAGATCCGGTCGCCCACGGCATCGCCCAGTCGGGCGTGCCAGGACTTGAGGCCATCGCGACCCGTGATCACGGTTTCCAGCGTCAAGCGCTTGTGGCCGACCCGTGGCAGGTTCACCGCCCAACTCTCACCCACGCGGGCCTGCAGCAGGCGAGCCATGTCCAGCTGCATCGCTTGCTCGATGCGAACTTCCTGCGCAGGCAAGACCACCTCGGCCATGGGTTTGGCAGGCGCCGCGGCGCAAGCCCCGGCGGCGATCAAGGCAGCAGACAACAGACACAGTTGGCGCACAGACATGGTGAAAAACTCCAGCGAACAGCCGACCCACCGTCAGGCCCAGGCTTGAGCGCCAGACTAGTTCGCCCGAGCGTGAAATGCGCGTGAACTCCTGCCGCAGCCCGCGCGCGCTGAAGGCCTGTCGCCACCTTGAATCGGCAAAAGCGGCAAAACCACTCGGCCGCCGCCTTCCGCTTTTCAGGGGCTTTGTCAGGCAATTTCCTACAGCACGCCCAGCGTGACACCGACGCTTCGCGCAGCCAGGCCCCTATCAAGAAAACTGGGGTGTCTTTGCACAATGACTCCATCGACAACGCCAAAGCGAACAACGCCAGGCAACGCAGCGAACAGGAGCCCACCATGAACGCCGACCAGATCCTTGCCGAAATCCGCGAAGTCAACCTGTCCTACCTGATGCTGGCCCAGAGCCTCATCCGCAGCGACCGCGAGCAAGCCCTCTTCCGCCTGGGCATCTCCGAAGAAGCCGCCGAACGCCTGGCCTCCCTGTCGCCCGCCCAAGTGCTCAAGATCGCCTCGGGCAACACCCTGCTGTGCCGCATGCGCATCGACGACGACCTGGTCTGGAGCCTGCTGACCAGCCACTCCAAGTCCAACAACGACTCCGTCACCCGCCTGCACGCTTCCATCCTGATGGCCGGTCGCCACCAGGAAGCCGCCTGATCAGCGCCCGACGCTGACAACGCAGACAACGCCCCCCTTCCAGACGCCCCCCAGGAGAGACACCATGCGCACCAAGAGCCTGTTGACCGAAGCCAAGCAGATCGACCGCGCCATCACGCTGATCCACCTGGGCGCCCGCCTGCAGGTGCTGGAGTCGGAAACCGACATGTCGTATGAGCGCCTGCTGCGCCTGTACAAAGAGGTCTCGGGCAAGTCGCCCTCGAAGGGCCAGCTGCCTTTCTCGACCGACTGGTTCATGACCTGGCAGCCCAACATCCACGCCAGCCTCTTCTTGAACATGCACGAGTACCTGAACAAGGCCTCGGAGATGGACGAGATCGACGTGGTCATCAAGGCCTATCAGCTCTACCTCGAACAAACCCAGTCACAGGGCCTGGAGCCGCTGTTGTCCGTGACCCGCGCCTGGCGCCTGGTCAAGTTCATCGACAACGGCATGCTGACCATGACCAAGTGCAACAAGTGCGGTGGCCACTTCGTCACCCACCCCCACGAGATCGCCCGCCACTTCACCTGCGGCCTGTGCAACCCCCCGGCACGCGCCGGCAAGGGCAAGGCCGCTGGGTCACTTCAGCTGCACTGATTGGCACCGCGCCGCACCGCACCCACCGTTTTCATGCAGGTCTCCTCCTGGTAGCACCGTTGTCTCAGGTGCTTGCACGGGCCCTTCGCTTCGGCGTCGGGCCCGCTTTTTTGGCCGGGCGACGCTCAGCTCAAGAGGTGAACCCAGCGCCGAATGAGCTGGCGCCCCTCGTCAGCGACCTGGGTGAACTGCAGACCGAGGCGGAACAGATCGCCTGACGCCACGTTGAAGACGACCCGGGCCTGCGCGGTGATGGCATGCAAGCGGGTGCGATCGGTCGGGTCGGGCACGGCCAGCGCCAGGGTGAGCACGGCGCCATCGGGGAAGCGCCGGTCGAGCAGCAAGCTGACGCCACTTTCGGAGACGTTGATCGTGCGCCCCTCGGTGAAGGCCTCCGCAGAGATCAGCACCCGTGCGCGCCAGTGGGCGTTGACCCGGGTCGCGCCGCGTGCATCCACGGTGGGCCCCCCGGCACCACCTGACCATGACATGTCCTGATCCGCCAAAACAACCTCGACTTCCGTGCGGCTGGAGGGTGACGTCCAACATGTCGCGGACCCAAGCTGTCACCACAGATGGGAACGATTATGGTTCAGCATGTGAAACCCCGGTGAAGCCTGGGCCCATGCACCGAGACCTCCGAGCGGAACAAATTCCGCCAAACCAGGGCGAGTGTTCTCCCGGGATCGGGACACCCCCAACTTGCGTGGGTTGACAAGTCCGCGTACAAATGCCGTGTGGCAGTTCACGAACCGCCACCAGACCCCAACCACGGAGGCAACATGAGCCTGTCAACCCCCTCCATCTGGCAACGCAGTCGCCAAGCCACCTCGGTGGCATGCGGCATCGCCGGCATCGCTGGCCTGGCGCTGATGGCCCAGGGACACAACCTGCACGGCGTGCTGGCCTTGGCTGCCTGCACGGTGCTGTTGCGCAGCAGCGTGTTGAGCCACCGCGCCCGCCGTCGCGCGGCCGTGGCCAACCTGCGCCGCGCCTACCACGGCGCGGGCCGCTGAGTTCTCAAGTCCTGCCCTGGCGCTCAGCCGGCAGGACCACCCACCCAGCGCCGGTCACCGG
>NZ_DCXA01000099.1:5575-6485 GCF_002328915.1 Aquabacterium sp. UBA2148 | reverse complement strand
GGGTGGGGCCCCATCCCTCGCGCCACGAACCGGCCTTGAGCCCGGGCCCGTCGGCGCGCAGCGGGTCAGACCTGGGTGACCATCCCGGTCATTTTCACCACCTCGAGGTCCCGGCCCTTGACCGACGCCAGTTCTGTGCGCAGGCGGTCGTTGTCCCAGCGGCTGTCCGGGGCACCGCTCATGAACCAGTCCGAGCCGTTGTCGGCCAAGAACATGCCGTAGGTCTTGAGCGCCGTCAGGATGGCCTTGGCTTCGTTGCTGAAGGTCGAGGGGATCACGAAGTCGGCCTTCAGGCGCACCCGCATGCCCATGGGCGGCAGGTTGGCATCGGTGTTGGACGACGCGTAGTGCGTGGCCGGTGGCACGAACGCCCGGCGCGTGCGCGCGGCCGTGAAACGCAAGGCGTGGCGGATGCCGCCCGCACCCTTTGAGGCCTCGTCGTAACGCACCAGCCCCGGGAAGATCGGCAGGCCGGCGGCGTCGGCGCTGGTCCAGCCTGTTTGCGCCGTGGGCCGCACGTCGTTGCTGTTGAGGTGGAAGATGGCGCCGGCGTCGGCCACCCACCGGTTGCTTTGCGGAAAAGCCCGGCCGATTTCATACAGCCGGTTGTTGTCCTTGTCGATGACCAGCACGTGGCGGTCGCCATCGGTGTTGGGCGCGCCTTCGATGGGCGCGTTCAGCGGCATGGGGAAGGGCCCTGCATCGCTTTCATCCCCGTAGGCATCGGGGTTGTACTCGATCGTCACCTTGGCTTGCGTGCCGCTGACCACCATGTACGGGATGCCGATGGGAGCGCCGTCCCAGGTGCCCGAGCCGAAGTCGCGGTACAAGCCTTTGTCGGCACCGATGCTGTTGATCAGGTTGGTGGAATTGGGGTCGACCGGGGCGCCGCTGATGTCGGTGTTCCAGG
>NZ_DCXA01000099.1:5288-5489 GCF_002328915.1 Aquabacterium sp. UBA2148 | reverse complement strand
GTTGTCCGCCGGGAACGGGATGGCCCCGTTGAGCGATGCGCCCACGCCCAGGCTGGCGGCGGCCAGGTTGCCGTAAGCCACGCCCACCGGCGTCGTGGTCGGCGTGGTCGGCGAGGTGGGGGTGCTGCTGCCACCTCGGCCCTTGAGCCGGTCAGGGTCTTCGGCAGCCGTGTCGGTGCCAGAGGGCGAACTGCCCCCCCC
>NZ_DCXA01000099.1:2013-5205 GCF_002328915.1 Aquabacterium sp. UBA2148 | reverse complement strand
CCCCCCGCCGCCACAGGCGGTCAACAGCATCACGGGAACGGCCCCGATGGCCCAGCGGCGTTGGCGTTGCATGGTTGTCTCCGGTTTTCGGGGCACCGCTCGCGTTGTCGTTCAACGCATCACATCCAGGCGGCACCCGGGCGGATTGTGCCGCCTCCTGTCAGCGCCTGACACAAGCCGGCAGCAGCCTGAGACGTCCGTTACCTCATGACACGCGCACGACCACCCGGCCCCGCACCTGCCCGTCCAGCAATTGCTGCGTTGCGGCAATGGCTTCGGCCAGGGTGATCTCGCGGGTGATCAGGCCCAGCTTGGTCAGGTCCAGATCGATGGCCAGGCGGCGCCAAGCCTCCAGGCGATCGGCCTTGGGGCGCATGACGCTGTCGATGCCGGCCAGCGTCACCCCGCGAAGGATGAAGGGCGCCACCGAAGCCGGCAAGTCCATGCCACCGGCCAGGCCGCAGGCGGTGACCACGCCGCCGTACTTCGTCTGCGCGCAGACGTTGGCCAGGGTGTGGCTGCCCACGGTGTCGACGGCGCCGGCCCAGCGCTCCTTGGCCAGCGGCTTGCCGGGCTGGTTGAATTCGCTGCGCTCGAGCACGGTGGCCGCGCCCAGCGACTTCAGGTAGTCGGCTTCGGCCGCGCGACCGGTGACAGCGGCCACGGTGTAGCCCAACTTGGCCAGCAGGGCCACGGCCACGCTGCCCACGCCACCGGCCGCGCCGGTGACAACGATCTCGCCGTGTTCGGGCTTGACGCCATGGCGTTCCAGCGCCAGCACGCACAGCATGACGGTGTAGCCCGCCGTGCCGATGGCCATGGCCTGCTCGGGGGTGAAGGCCGCTGGCAGCGGCACCAGCCAGTCGCCGTTCAAACGCGCTTTTTCAGCCAGACCGCCCCAGTGGGTTTCGCCGACGCCCCAGCCGTTGAGCACGACCCGGTCACCGGGCTGCCAGTCGGGGTGGCTGCTCGACTCCACCGTGCCGGCCAGGTCGATGCCCGGCACCATCGGGAACTTGCGCACCACGGGCGACTTGCCGGTGATGGCCAGGCCGTCTTTGTAGTTCAGCGTCGAGGCGGCCACCTTCACGGTGACGTTGGCCTCGGGCCCAGCGGGCAATTGGGCGTCGTCGACGTCCTTGAGCGCGGCGCGATAGCCTTGCTCGTCCTTCTCGATGAGGATGGCCTTGAACACGTTGTGGGTCTCCTGTTGATGGCCTGACGGCGGCCGATGCAGAGCATAGCGCCGGCCAGGGGCGACGGCCTTCAGGCTGGCACTCGCCGCGCCGGGGCGAGGCCGCTTGCCAGGCATCCCGCCCATTGCCAAGCCTCATGGCGACGCAGAAATGCATCGAGCAAAACGAAACTTCACACCAAAGAATCTGATTTTCCCGAATGCTTGTACTGCGTAGAGTCAAACCGTCATCGTTCTGACAGGAGATTTTCGATGCGCAGCTACCCCCGCAACAGCCCCCATGCCGCCGCCCGCGTGGTGGCCCTCACCGTGCTGGCCGACGGCCACCTCGGTCACCAGGAGATCGACGCGCTGCAGCGCATCGACGTGGCAGGGCGGCTCGACCTCTCGCAGGCCGACTTCATGGGCGTGCTGCAGGCCGTCTGCGACGACCTGATGGCCTCGTCGCACCAGCACTGGTCCGGCATCCAGCACTTGCCGCGCACCGAGCTCAAGCAGATGCTCGACGAGATCGACGACGTGGGCCTGCGCCTGATCGTCATGGAGATCTGCGCGGCGCTGTGCGAGTGCGATCAGAACCTGGCCGATGCCGAGTACGAGATGCTGTGCACGCAGGCCGACCACTGGGACCTGCCTTTGCCGGTGCTGCGAACCACGTCCATGCACCTGATGCGCTCTGTGGACGCGGGGGCCGTGGCCTGACACCACGCCCGGCTTGGTGCCGCACAACGGCACGCAGCGACGCGCACCATGGGGCACCGAGGAGACAAGCCCGCGCCTGCGGGTTAGAGTTGTCGATCGCACCTGGCAGCCACAAGCCAGGGCCCGCCAACCACCGCAGGAGCCCCCATGGACGCCCGACTGGACCGACGCCGCTTCCACCAACACACCCTCGCGGCCAGCTTCGCGTGGCTGGTCAGCGGCGCGCTGCAACAAGCGCATGCCCTCAGCCTGGCCAGCTTGAGCGAGCAGGAGGTGGGCAAGGGCCTCAAGGCCGCGCTGGAGCAAGGCGCCAAGGCGGCCGTGAGCCTGTTGGGCCAGCCCGGCGGCTTCCTGGACAACCCGAAGGTGCGCATCCCGCTGCCCGACTACCTCGAAAAAGCCGCCGACGTCTTGAAGATGACCGGCCAGGGCAAGCGGGTGGATGAACTCGTCACCGGCATGAACCGCGCGGCCGAAGCCGCCGTGCCCATGGGCCGAGACCTGTTGGTCAAAGCCGTTCAGAACATGTCGGTGCAGGACGCCAAGCAGATCCTCTCGGGCGGCGACAACGCCGTCACCCAGTTCTTCGCCGACAAGACCCGCGAGCCGCTGGGCGCCTCCTTCCTGCCCGTGGTGGAGAAAGCCGTCAGCCAGGTCAAGCTGGCCAAGGCCTACAACCGCGTGGCCTCGCAGGCCTCGGGCTTCGGCCTGGTCAAGAAGGAAGACGCCAGCGTCGAGCAGTACGTGACAGGCAAGACGCTCGACGGGCTCTACACCATCATCGGTGAAGAAGAGCGCAAGATCCGCCAGGACCCGGTGGGCGCGGGCAGCAAGCTCATCGAGAAGGTGTTCGGCGCGGTGAAGTGAGGCCGCGGCCCCGACGAGGCCCAAGTCGCCCCCCGTCAGCCCTGCCACTTTGCCCGCTCACCAGGTCACCAGGTCACCAAGCCTGTCGCACGCGCTGGTTGAAGGGGTGGGCGTCGAGCCAGCGCACCAGGGCGATCAGCCCGATGACCGAAACCACCGCCCCCGACGCGAAGGCGCTGGCGTAGCCAAGGTGGTCGCCCACCACGCCCCCTGCGATGCCGCCGACGGTGGCCAGCGACACGCCCACGCTGCCCATCAAGGTGTAGTCGGTGCCAGGGTGAGCCGGGTCGGCCGAATCCATCATCAGCGAGTACAGGGCCACGGTGGCCATGGTGCCGATGACGCCTTCGGCGACGGTGGCCAGCCACAGCAGCGGCACACCCCCCAGGCCCATGGCTGCGGCCACGTACAGGCCGTAGACCGCCGCT
>NZ_DCXA01000099.1:0-1944 GCF_002328915.1 Aquabacterium sp. UBA2148 | reverse complement strand
CCGTAGACCGCCGCTTGCATGAAGCCGCAACCCAGCAAGGCGGCGCGGCGACCCACCCTGAGCATCAACCAGCCGCCGATCGCGGCGCCCAGCAGGCTGGTGCCCGAACCCACCGCGCCCTTGAGCACGGCCAGGTCGGCCTTGCTCAGGCCCTGGTCGAGCAGGAAGGGCGTGATCAGGCCGGCGGCCATCTGGTCGCCAAAGCGGAAGCAGAAGATCAGGCCGGCGAGCGCCAGCACGCCCGGGCGCATCGCGCGGTGCCACCACAGCAGGGCGAGGTGGCGGCCCGCAGGACGGCCAGCAGGATGGCCAGCGGGGCGGTCGGCGACGGGGTCGTCATCGATGCCGTGAGCAGAGGTGGCAGGCGGCGTGGCCCCCAGCAGGACAGCCCGCGGGGCATCACCTCGCTGGCCGTGGTGCATCGACGAAGCCGATGGCGTTGAGGTCGCTTGCGAGCCTTCAAGTGCCCCGACCGGGTCGGCATCGGGCACGTGAGGCGGCGGCTCCTGCATGCGCCACACCGGCAGCGTCAGCAAGGCCAGCATCAGCGCCATGCCGAAGAAGGCGACCTGCCAGTTGGTGTGCGCGAACACCCACAGCAGCACACCGCCGCCCAGGATCATGCCGAAGCGGTAGGCCCCCACCTGGATGCCATTGGCCAGCCCGCGTTGCTGGGCGTTGAGCAGGCGCACGGCCAGGCCGTCGGTGGCCACGTCCTGGGTGGCGGCCAGCAGGTTGAAGACGAAGACCGCCACGAACAGAGCGATGCTGCCCTCGGTGAAGCCGAGCAAGGCCATGGCCACGGCCAGGGCGCACGAGGCCAGTTGCATCGACAGCAGCCAGCTGCGCCGCGAGCCGTGGTGGTCCACGATGGGCGCCCACAGCATCTTGAGCACCCAGGGTGCGGCAAGGAATTGCAGGAAGCCCAGGGCGGTGAGCGACCAACCCGCCTCGCGCATCAGCACCGGCAGGGCCAGCGTGAAAAAGCCGAAAGGCAGGCCCTGCGCCGTGTACAGGGCGGCGAGCAGGGGCAGGTGGGGGGTGCGCAGCGGGTGGGTCACGCGCGGATGCTATCGCGCCCTGGCGCCGCAGGCTTCAATCGAGAGGGCGATCGGCGTCGGGCAGGGGGTAGGGGTCGGCTTCGTAGCGCGGCCCCTTCATCAGCAGGACGATGGCGCAGCCGATGGCGAGCGTGAGCACCAGGGTCCAGTGAAGGACGATGACGCCCACCAAGATGAACTCGGTTCGCAGCGAAGAGGGGTCGTGCGGGAGGTCGGGTGAGCCGGCACTCGCCCACCACGACGCGGCGAGCCACAGCCCAGGCAAGGCCGTGCCCCAGGCCAGGATGGCCGGCAGGCGGCGCCAGATCTGCCACTCCAGGCCTGGCGCAGACCGGATGGAGCCTGGGTCCTTCTTGAGCCAGTTCATCACCTGACTTTACGCCGCGGGTGAACTCGCGCGCGCGAGCGGGTGCTCGTCAAACCTGGTTCGACGCGGTTGGCGAAGGGGGAAATCGGCCTTCGTTGATCTGGATCTTGCGGTGCGCGGCCTCGACCACGTCGACGCCCAGCTGGTTGCCCAGCTGCACCAGGTAAAGCAGCACGTCGGCCATCTCGAGCGCGACGGCGTCCTTGGTGTCCCCCGGCAGCTCGCGGCTTTGCTGCTCGGTCAGCCACTGGAAAGGCTCGAGCAACTCGCCGGCCTCGACCACGAGGGCCGACGCCAGGTTCTTGGGCGAATGAAAACGCCCCCAGTCTCGCGCGTCGGCGAAAGCCTGGAGGCGTTGGGCGAGGTGCGCCAGCGAGTCATCGGCCATGCGCATCTCCTTGGGTGGTTGAGGTCAGTACAGCTGCAGGCTCACCCAGTATGCAACGGCGGCCACGAACGCCGAGGCCGGGATGGTCAGGATCCAGGCCCAGACGATGTTGCCAGCCACGCCCCAGC
>NZ_DCXA01000102.1:10260-11379 GCF_002328915.1 Aquabacterium sp. UBA2148 | reverse complement strand
ATCAAGCAGGCGGTTCGCCGCGCCACCGGGCTGAGCTGCTCGATTGGTGTCACGCCCAACAAGCTGCTCAGCAAACTCGCCTCCGACCTCGACAAGCCCGATGGCCTGACCTTGCTCACCCACGCCGACGTGCCCACGCGCGTGTGGCCCTTGCCTGCCGCGCGCATCAACGGCATCGGCCCGAAAGCCAATGCGAGACTGGCCGAGCGCGGCATCCACACGATCGGCGAGCTCGCCGCCGCCGACCCGGCGCAACTCATCGAGGCCTTCGGGCGAAGCTACGGCCATTGGCTGCATGAAGCCGCTCACGGCATCGACAATCGCCCGGTCGTCACCTGGCGCGAGCCCAAGTCCATCAGCCGCGAAACCACCTTCGAGCGCGACCTGCACCCGCGCGAAGACCGCGCCGCGCTCACGCCCATCTTCACGCGGCTGTGCGAACAACTCGCCGCCGACCTGCAGCGCAAGGGCTACGCTGGCCGCAGCATCGGGGTCAAGCTGCGCTACGACGATTTTCGAATCGTCACCCGCAGCCTCACGTTGCCCCATGCGACGCGCGACGCCGCCGTCATCCGGCAATGGGCGGGCCGTTGCCTCAAGACCGTGCCGCTCGATCAGCGCCTGCGCCTGATTGGCGTGAAAATGGCGTCCCTGGTGCCCGGCGACGGGGGTGAGCCCGCGCAGCGCGAAGCCGTGCCGCAATCCTTGCCTTTGTTCGATCAGACCGACATGGCACCAGCGTGACCGGTTCCGAATCTTTTTTTGCAGTCCACACCATGTCCATGTTCTCCATCGACCGCCTCGTCGTCGCCCGCTCGCTGATTCGCACGACCGCCGCCTTGGCCTTGCTCGCGTCGATGTCAGGTTGCAGCGTGCTGGCCGTGGCCTATGCTGCGGTCACGGTGGCCGCCACCGCCGTCAGCGTGACCGCCACGGTGGTCGAGACCACGGTGGACGTGGCTGCCGCGGGTGTGCGCGCGGTCACCGCAGAGGACAAAGACCAGAAGGCGGCAGAGGGCGGCAAGGCCGATGACAAACAAGGCGCCGAGCAGCGCCGTGAGCCCGCGCCGGATGCCCCTGCAACACCCGCTGCGCCCCAGCGAAACTGGCAGGCCCCGG
>NZ_DCXA01000102.1:4194-10184 GCF_002328915.1 Aquabacterium sp. UBA2148 | reverse complement strand
CGGATTGGCCAGCCAGCCGCTGAGCTGGCAGGGCGCGAGGCCATGTCCCCGCCGATCACGCCCCTTGACTCCCACCCGCCCTTGGCCGGCGGCACCTGGCTGAGCCTGCAGCCCTTGGGTGTGCGCGTGCCAGTTCGCCCTGGACAGAGCCTGCTGGAGGCCGCCTTGGCTGCCGGCGTGGACATGCCCCGCTCCTGCCGCAACGGCACCTGCCGAGCCTGCCGTTGCCAGATGACGCAAGGGCGCGTTCGTTACCGCATCGAGTGGCCGGGTCTGAGCCCGGATGAACACGATGCCGGGGAGGTGTTGCCGTGCGTGGCCCTGCCCGATGGCGATGTGACGCTCAACCAGCCACTGGCGCGTCGGGCGTCCACCTGAAGCGGGCCTTGCGTTCACCTTCTATCACCACCTCGCCAGTGAACATCTCGAAGGGCCGCACCCACAGCGCGCCTTCGCCGTACAGCGGCCGATAAACCACCAGTGCTTCGTGTGTTTCGCTGTGGCGAGCCACACCAAACACCTCGTATTGGCCACCCTTGTAGTGGGTGTAGAGGCCGGTGGGGATGGCGGGCAGGGGCATGAGGTCGTCGTCGTTGCGCATGGCGGTTGGGCTTTACATGGCCTTTACGGGCGCGATTGTCCACGGCGCAAAGCAGGTTGGCGTTGAACAAGCCAAGGGCGAATGCCCTGACCCTTCAACCTTGAACAAGGACACCACCATGAAGATCCGCCTGCTCGCTGCTGCCCTGATCACCGCCGCTTCGGCTTCGGCTTTTGCCCAGGCTCCTGCCGCCCCGGCAGTCCCTGCGACCCCGGCGACTCCTGCCGCGCCTGCCGTCGCCGCTGCCCCGGTGGCATCCGGTGCCCACAAGGCTGGCCACGAGCTGCGCAAGGAGCGTCGCGACGTGCGTGAAGAGCGCCGCGAAAAGCGGGAAGCCCGTCACGACCGCAAGGAACAGCACAAGGCCGCTCATGCCGCGCACCACGCTGCTTCGGCCGCCCCGGCCGCATCTGCCGCCAAGTGACCGGCCCGAGCCTGCAGCGCAGGCACAATGACAGGCTTTGGCCGCGCGCCCCAGCGCGTGGCCGATGTGTTCGCCTGACACCCTGCTGCCCGCGCCCATGCTCTGGTCTTCCCTGAACCGACAACTCGACCGCCTGCGCCCACAGCGCCAGGCGGTCGTCCTGCTGGCGGACGCCTGCCTGATCCTGCTGGCCTGGCACCTCACCTACCTTTTCCGCATGGGGGTCGAGCGCTGGCTCCACGAGCGCCCGTCGTACGACTGGGCGGTGGTCCTGGGCGTCATCGCCATCTACAGCGTGCTGTCCTGGGCACTGGGCGTGCCGCGCGCCACCTGGCGCTACGTGAGCTTCCATGACATCAGCCGCCTGGGCTGGGTCTGCCTGGGTGCTGGCCTGACCAGCGCCGTCATCGTGCTCATGGCGCAACTGGTTGAGGTGCCGCGAGCCGTGCTGGCACTGCATCCGCTGCTGGCCCTGACGCTGCTGGCCATCGGGCGCATGGCCGTGCGCATGCTCAGTGAATCGTCCCGCGCGCGCCGCGCCGGGGCCTCGCCCAACGGGCAGCAGGCGCTGGTGCTTGGCGCCGGGGCCGCTGCCAAGCTGCTGATCGCCGGCATCCAGCACCGGGGCTGGACCGTGGTCGGTCTGCTCGACGATGAACGGCGCAAGCACGGCAGCACCATCTCGGGCGTCACCGTCTGGGGCGGCCTCGAGCTGCTGCAGGACCCGGACACCCTGCGCGACGTCACCCACCTCATCCTGGCCATGCCCTCTGCCAGCCAGGAAGAGCGCAAGCGCGCCCTCGACCTGGCTGCGGCCACCGGTCTGCCCGTGGCCACCGTGCCCTCGGCCGATGAACTGCGCGAGGGCCGCTCGCGCATCGACCGCGTGCGCGACATCGAGCCCGAAGACCTGCTGGGCCGCCAGCCCGTCAAGCTCGATGAGAGCGCCGTCTCCGGCCTCATCAGCGGACAGACGGTGTTCGTGACCGGGGCAGGGGGCTCGATCGGCTCCGAACTCTGCCGCCAGATCGCCCGCTTCGGCCCCAGCCGCATCGTGCTGTTCGAGCTCAGCGAGTTCGCGCTCTACCAGGTCGAACAGGAGCTGGGCGAGCACTTCCCGCACCTGCCGCTGGTGCGCCTGGTCGGCGACGTCAAAGACCTGGGCGCCCTGCAGCGCGCCATGGCCCAGCACCGCCCCGACCTGGTCTTCCACGCCGCCGCCTACAAGCACGTGCCCTTGATGGAAGACGACAACGCCTGGATCGCGCTGCGCAACAACACCCTGGGCACCTACCTGTGCGCCCAGGCCGCGGCCGAAGCCGGTGTGCAGCGTTTCGTCCTCATCTCCACCGACAAAGCCGTCAACCCGACCAACGTCATGGGTGCCACCAAGCGCGCCGCCGAGATGGTGATCTCGCACTGGGCCGCGAAAGCGCCGGACACGCGCTTCATGGCCGTGCGGTTCGGCAACGTCCTGGGCTCCAGCGGCAGCGTCATCCCCAAGTTCAAGGAACAGATCGCCCGGGGCGGGCCGGTCACCGTCACCCACCCCGAGATCACGCGCTTTTTCATGACCATCCCCGAGGCCGCCCAGCTCGTGCTGCAGGCCGCCTCGCTGGCCGACACCGGTCAGGTGTTCGTGATGGACATGGGCCAGTCGGTCAAGATCGCCGACCTGGCGCGCGAGCTCATCCGCTTGAGCGGACACACCGAAGCCGAGATCCCCATCGTCTTCAGCGGCTTGCGCCCCGGCGAAAAGCTCTACGAAGAGCTGCTCGCCGACGCCGACACGACCCTGCCCACGCCGCACCCGCGTCTGCGCCTGGCCCGCCTCAACGGCGAGTTGCCCGCCGACTGGATCGAGCGCCTGCTGACCCTGGCGCAAGACGAGGCCGCTGGCACACCGTCGGTGCTGCGAGCCAGGCTGCACCAGCTGGTGCCCGAGTACGCGCCACGCTGAGCCCATTGGCCAACCTACTTCAGCGCCTGCGACCTCTGCCGTCTGTCGTTGATTCGATTCAATCGCGGGCAATCCCTGCATCTGGGCCCTGACAAGCCGCCTGATCGCCTGCGCAAGGCACTTGCCACACCCTATACTGCCTCCCACACTGTGAACGTGGGCCTCACTCCTGCCATGACTTCCAAACTCAAGATTGCCGGCTGGGTTGCGCTGGGTGCGCTCGCTGGCGGCCTGACCACCCTGCAATTCGGTGCGACCGCCCGCAACACGGTCTCGCCCCTGCCCCTGGAAGAAATGCAGCAGCTCGCGGCGGTCTTCGGCATGATCAAGACCGATTACGTCGAGCAGGTCGACGAGAAAAAGCTCATCAGCGACGCCATCGGCGGCATGGTTTCGGGGCTGGACCCGCACTCGGTCTACTTCGACAAGACCACGTTCAAGGAATTCCGCGAAGGCACCACCGGCAAATTCGTCGGCGTGGGCATCGAGATCGGCATGGAAGACGGCCTGGTCAAGATCGTCTCCCCGATCGAAGGCTCGCCTGCCTTCCGCGCCGGCCTCAAGAGCGGCGACCTCATCACCAAGATCGACGACACCTTCGTCAAGGGCCTGACCATGGACCAGGCCGTCAAGCGCATGCGCGGCGAGCCCAGCACCAAGGTCGTGCTGACGGTGTTCCGCAAGTCCGAGAACCGCAGCTTCCCCGTCACCATCGTGCGCGAAGAAATCCGCGTGCAGTCGGTGCGCGCCAAGATCGTCGAGCCGGGCTACGGCTGGGTTCGCGTCAGCCAGTTCCAGGACCGCACCGTCGAAGACTTCGTCACCAAGGTCAACGCGCTCTACAAAGAAGATCCCAAGCTCAAGGGCCTGGTGCTCGACTTGCGCAACGACCCGGGTGGCCTGCTCGAAGGCGCCATCGCCATCTCTGCAGCCTTCCTGCCCAAGGACGTGACCGTGGTCTCGACCAACGGCCAGCTGCCCGAATCCAAGGCCATCTTCAAGGCTCGACCCGAGGACTACACCCGTCGTTTCGGTTCCGACCCGCTGGCCAAGTTGCCGATCGCGATCAAAACCGTGCCGCTGGTGGTGTTGGTCAACGAAGGTTCGGCCTCGGCCTCTGAGATCGTCGCCGGCGCCTTGCAGGATCACAACCGCGCCGCCATCCTGGGTGGTCAGACCTTCGGCAAGGGCTCGGTGCAGACCGTGCGCCAGCTCACCGCTGAAACCGCGCTGAAGATCACCACCGCGCGCTACTACACCCCGAGCGGCCGCTCGATCCAGGCCCGCGGCATCGTGCCCGACGTCATGATCGACGAGACCGAAGACGGCAACGTCTACGCCGCGCTGCGCGTGCGCGAAGCCGACCTGGAAAAGCACATCACCTCGGGCCAGGGCAAGGAAGAAAAAGACGCCGCCCGCGAGAAGGCCCGCGAAGAAGCCATCAAGAAGCTCGAAGAGGCCAGCAACGGCAACGGCAACGGCAAGAAGGCCGACGCGCCCAAGCCGCTGCCAGAGTTCGGCAGCCCCGAAGACTTCCCGCTGCGGCAGGCGCTCAACAAGCTGCAAGGCAAGCCCGTGACGGTCTCCAAGACCATGACCGAGCGCAAAGCCGAAGGCGCTGCGGCCGCGGCGTCTGGTGCAGCGGCTGCCTCTGCCGCGGTCGCCCCTGCGGCCCCGGCGCCCGCCCCCGCTTCCTCACCCGCCAGCGCTCGCTGACCCCCTTGCCTGCGCACTCGACCACGGTCGGGCGCCAGGTTTGCTCACCGTGCAGGACGATCAGGAACTCCGCTACAGCCGCCACCTGCTGCTCGACGAATGGTCCGAAGCAGCCCAGGAGCGGCTGCTGCGTGCCCATGCCGTGGTCATCGGGGCAGGCGGTCTCGGAGCACCGGCCCTCATGTACCTGGCCGCGGCCGGCGTGGGCCGCATCACCTTGGTCGACCCCGACACCGTCGAGCTCAGCAACCTGCAGCGCCAGGTCGCGCACACCACGGCCAGCATCGGTGAGCCCAAGGTCGCGTCGGCCGCCCGAGCCCTCGCTGCGCTCAACCCCGACGTGCGCGTGCACACCTTCGCGCAAGCCGCCGATGAGGACTGGCTCGCCAGCCACCTGCCCGGCGCCGATGTCGTGCTCGACTGCACCGACGCCTTCGCCACGCGCCAGCGCATCAACCGCGCAGCCTGGGCCGCCGGTGTGCCCCTGGTCTCTGCCTCGGCCTTGCGCTGGGACGGCCAGATCAGCGTGTTCGACCCGCGTGACCCCGGCAGCCCCTGCTACGCCTGCCTTTTCCCTCCCGAGCCTGCGCCCGAAGAAACACGTTGTGCGCTCATGGGCGTGTTCGCGCCGCTGGTCGGTCAGATGGGGGTCATGCAAGCCGGCGAAGCCATCCGCCTGCTGGCGGGTCTGACAGGGGTTGACGGCTCGGCCTCGGGGCACCGCTCGCTCACCGGCATCTTGCAGATGGTCGATGGCCGCGACGGCAGCGTCACCCGCCTGCGCGTCAAGCGCCAGCCCGCTTGCCCCGTCTGCGGGGGCGATCACCCGACGACGCCTTCGGTCTCGGCCTCTGCCTGATCACCCGGGCCGGCCTGGCTCACGCGGCCCACACGGCTCGCGAGGCAGTCGCGTCGCCGCAACTCTGCCCGCTTGATCGGCCTTTTCTGCGCCTGAGCCCGAAGACATCGCACCATACTGACCTCCAGGCCCCGTGAAGGGGCGAGACCAGGATCGCCGAGCATGAACAACCCCACGGAACTGCGCGAACGCAATTTCCCCACCGCCGGCCAGGACGCTCAGGCCGCCGCGAAGTCACCGCTGTACGGCGGCCCGGACAGCAGCTACGCGCTGGCCTTCACCGACACCGACTTCCTGCTCGACCCCGAAATGCGCCCGGTGCGCATGCAGCTCGAGCTGCTCAAGCCCGAGCTCATCCAGCGCGAAGAGAACATCGAGTCGACCATCGTCGTGTTCGGCAGTGCCCGCATCCAGCCCGCCGACGTGGCCC
>NZ_DCXA01000102.1:0-4149 GCF_002328915.1 Aquabacterium sp. UBA2148 | reverse complement strand
CCGCGAACGCCTGGACGAGGCCGAAGCCCTGCCGCCCGGCAGCGCCCGTGAGCAGGCCATCCGCGCGGCCAAAAGCCAGCTCGGCATGTCGCGCTTCTACGAAGAGGCCCGCCGTTTCGCCAGCCTGGTCACCGAGCACTCGGCCCGCCTGGCGCACCCGATCTACGTCGTCACCGGTGGTGGCCCCGGCATCATGGAAGCGGGCAACCGGGGCGCACACGAGGTCGGCGGCAAGAGCATCGGCCTGAACATCGTGCTGCCTCACGAGCAAGAGCCCAACCCCTACATCACGCCCAAGCTGTGCTTCCAGTTCCACTACTTCGCGCTGCGCAAGATGCACTTCCTGATGCGCTCGGTGGCGCTGGTGTGCTTCCCGGGCGGCTTCGGCACGCTCGACGAACTCTTCGAGACGCTCACCCTGATCCAGACCGGCAAGTGCCGCAAGCGCCCCGTGTTGCTGTTCGGGCGCGAGTTCTGGACCAAGCTCATCAACTTCGACCACCTGGTCGAGACCGGCATGATCAGCCCCGAAGACGTGCACCTGTTCCGCTTCGTCGAAACCGCCGACGAAGCCTGGACCACCCTGCAGCAGCTCTATGGCCTGGGGCAACCCGGGGCCGACTCGGCCTGCGGCTGGTGAGGCCCTGCCAAGGATTGCCGTTTCGCGGTGCCCAGAGATGTCCACCAGCGCACCTCAACCCAGCGATCCTGCTAACTTGCAGTCAGGCGCACCGACCTCGTCCAACGCAGCAGCCATGAGCAAGCCTGACAAGACCGCACTGATCCTGACCGGGGGTGGCGCGCGTGCTGCCTACCAGGTGGGCGTGCTCCAGGCCTTGCAGCTGATCCGCCGCGACGCGGGCGAGAAGCGGCGCACCAGCCCCTTTCGCATCATCTGTGGCACCTCGGCCGGCGCCCTCAACGCCATGGCCCTGGCCAGCCGGGCCGACCACTACGACCTGGCCTTGCGCGCCATGGTCGAGGTCTGGCGCGACTTCCGCACCGAGCAGGTCTACCGCTCCGACTCCTTCGGCGTCATCCAGAGCGGTGCCAAGTGGCTGACCCTGTTTTCGCTGGGCTGGGCCGTGGCCCGCTGGCGCCGCGCTCGCCCGCGCTCCCTGCTCGACAACGAGCCTCTGCGCGAGCTGCTGCCGCACCTGTTCGACATGGGTCGCCTGCCGGATCTGATGGCCAAGGGTCACCTCGACGCGGTGGCGGTCACGGGGTCGAGCTACACCAGCGGCGAACACGTCACCTACTACGACAGCGCCGAGCCCATCGAGCCCTGGACCCGTTCGCAGCGCCTGGCCGTGCGCGAGCGGCTCACCCTCGATCACCTCATGGCCTCGTCGGCCATCCCCTTCGTCTTCCCGGCCGTCAAGCTCGACGTGCAGGGCCGTCCGCACTACCTGGGCGACGGCTCCATGCGCCAGGCCGCCCCGATTTCACCGGCCATTCACTTGGGCGCCGATCGCATCCTCGTGGTGGGGGCAGGGCGCCTGCACGAGCCCCAGGCCGAGCGGCCAATGGCCAGCGAGTACCCCAACCTGGCGCAGATCGCCGGTCACGCCATGTCCAGCATCTTCCTGGACGCGCTGGCCGTGGACATCGAACGCATGCAGCGCGTCAACAGCACCTTGAAGCTGCTGACCCCCGAGCAGCGGGAGCAGACGCAGCTGCGCCCGGTCGACATCCTGGTGATCGCGCCCAGCCAGCGCATCGACGACATCGCCGCGCGCCACCTGTGGGCGCTGCCACCGGCGGTGCGCGCCATGCTGCGCGCCGTGGGTGTCTATGGCACCGGCCGCAGCGCCCGCGGCACGGCCCTGGCCAGCTACCTGCTGTTCGAGTCGTCGTTCACCCGCGAGCTCATCCACCTGGGGTTCACCGACGCGCTGGCCAAGCGCGACGAGGTGGTCAACTTCTTCGGCTGGGGGCAGGGTGCCGGCGCGCAGGAGGGGGGCGCTGACGCATCTCCCAGCGCCTGGGGCGACCTCGACCCCGCGGACTTGACAGCCAACCCAGCCCAGGGTAGAGTCGCGAGCTTCGCGTAATTTGCCCGTCAAAGCCTTGGGGCGCGCCTTCGGGTGTGCCCTTGACGTTGATTGCGGCGCTGAGGTCGCAATGTCATGCGGTTTCACATCGCGCGAAGATCCAAGCTCTTTTCCTGAAAGGTCTCAACATGTACGCGGTCATAAAAACCGGCGGCAAGCAATACAAAGTTGCTGCTGGCGAAAAGATCAAAGTAGAACAGATTGCTGCGGACGTTGGCCAAGAGATCGTGATCGATCAAGTTCTGGCAGTCGGCACCGGCGCTGAACTCAAGGTCGGCACGCCCCTGGTGGCTGGCGCAACCGTCAAGGCAACCGTGGTTTCCCACGGTCGCCACGACAAGGTCCGCATCTTCAAGATGCGTCGCCGCAAGCACTACCAGAAGCGCCAAGGTCACCGTCAGAACTTCACCGAGCTGGAAATCAGCTCCGTGAACGGCTGATCCGTCCCGTCCCACTGCCCAAAGCTGAAGGAGCAATTCCATGGCACAGAAAAAAGGCGGCGGTTCCACGCGGAACGGCCGTGACTCCCAACCGAAGATGCTGGGTGTGAAGGTCTACGGCGGTCAAGTGATCTCCGCTGGCTCGATCATCGTTCGTCAACGCGGCACCCGCTTCCACGCTGGCCCCAACGTCGGCACCGGTCGCGACCACAGCCTGTTCGCGCTGGTCGATGGCACCGTGTCCTTCGCCGTGAAGGGCCCCCTGAACCGCAAGACCGTGGTCGTCACCCCGGTCTGACGTTCAGTCCCTGTCGCCTGGTGCCCTGGTGGCACGGGCGACACCCCGAAGCCCCGGTCCGCCGGGGCTTTTGTCATTCTCAGGCCCCGTCCTTGACGAGGCCCTGCGCGCGCCATGCGCCCTGCGTCGATAATCGCCGCACCCAACCCGAAACGATCAGGACACGTCCATGAAATTCGTCGATGAAGCCACCATTGATGTGGCCGCCGGCAACGGTGGCAGCGGTTGCATCAGCTTCCGTCGCGAAAAGTTCATCCCCTTCGGCGGCCCCAACGGCGGCAACGGGGGGCGCGGCGGCCACGTCTACGTCGAGGCCGACCGCAACATCAACACCCTGATCGACTACCGCTACGCCCGCCGCCACGAGGCGCGCAACGGCGAGCAGGGCCGCGGCTCCGACCAGTTCGGCGCGGCCGGCCCGGACATCACCCTGCGCATGCCGGTGGGCACCATCATCCGCAACGCCGAAACCGACGAGGTGATGATCGAGTTGCTCGAGCATGGCGAAAAGCGCCTGCTGGCCAAGGGCGGTGATGGTGGCTTCGGCAACCTGCACTACAAGACGGCCACCAACCGCGCCCCGCGCAAGAAGACGCTGGGCTGGCCTGGCGAGCTCTTCAAGCTCAAGCTGGAGCTGCGTGTGCTGGCCGACGTGGGCCTCTTGGGCATGCCCAATGCCGGCAAGTCCACGCTGATCACCGCCATCTCGAACGCCCGCCCCAAGATCGCCGACTACCCCTTCACCACGCTTCACCCCAACCTGGGCGTGGTGCGCGTCGGCCCGGAAAAGAGCTTCGTGGTCGCCGACATCCCGGGCCTGATCGAAGGCGCCTCGGAAGGCGCTGGCCTGGGTCACCTGTTCCTGCGCCACCTGCAGCGCACCCGCGTGCTGCTGCACGTGGTTGACCTGGCACCGTTCGACGACGATGTCGACCCGGTCAAGCAGGCCCGCGCCATCGTCAACGAACTCAAGATCTACGACGAAGAACTGTTCAACAAGCCACGCTGGCTGGTGCTCAACAAGCTGGACATGATCCCGGAAGAAGAGCGCGTCGGCCGCGTGGTGGACTTCGTGCGCCGCTACGGCTGGAAGGGCCCCGTTTTCCAGATTTCGGCGCTCACCCGCGAAGGCTGCGAAAAGCTCGTGCAGACCATTTACCAGCACGTCGCCAGCATGCAGGAGCACCACGAAGAATCCGACGTGCGCTTTGACGTCGAGGCGTCGCTGCCCACGGGCGCTGAGCTGCTGGCCCAGCACGGCGTGAAGTACGACGCCGACATCGAGGCGCTGGTCAAGCCCAAGGCGGCCGCCAAGAAGAAGGCTACACCCGCCAAGAAGGCTGCACCTGCGAAGAAG
>NZ_DCXA01000101.1:5422-6461 GCF_002328915.1 Aquabacterium sp. UBA2148 | reverse complement strand
GGCCCAGCCGTGGTCGGTGGTGGGAGGCAATGTCCTGTCGGCCCTGGTGGGCAGCCTGTGCGCCATGTTCATCCCCGATCCGGCCTGGGCCGGGGCGGTGGCGGTGGGCGGGGCGATTGCCGTGATGTTCCGCTGCCGTTGCCTGCACCCGCCGGGCGGCGCGTCGGCCTTGCTGGCGGCGCTCTCAGGCGCGAAGCCGGAGTTCGCGCTGTTCCCCATGCTGACGGATTCGATGCTGCTGGTCATGGCGGGCATGGCCTACAACGAGCTCACGGGGCGGCGCTACCCGCACCGTGGCGTGGCGCAGCCTTCCGCCAAGCCGGGCAGCCGCTTCTCGGGGGCCGACCTGGACGCGGCGCTGGCCCACTACAACCAGGTGCTCGACGTCAGCCGCGATGACCTGGAAGGCATCCTGGAGCTTGCCGAAGCCGCTGCCTACGAGCGCAACTTCGGGCACCTGCTGTGCGTGGACATCATGACAAAGGCGCCGGTGACGGCGCGTTTGGGCACGTCGCTGGAAGAGGCCTGGCGCCTGATGCGCGAACACCGCATCAAGGCGCTGCCCGTGATCGACCAGTCGCAACGCGTGGTCGGCATCCTGACGGTGGCCGACTTCATGCGCCACGCGGGCCTGGACCAGCACGAGGGCGTGGCCGACCGGCTGCTGGCCCTGGTCAAGCGAGACGCCAAGGCAGCGCTGGGCATGCCGGACACGGTCGGCCGCATCATGACGCGCGGCGTGCGCGTGATCAGCGGCGACAGGCGCGTGGCCGAACTGGTGCCGCTGTTCTCTGAAGCTGGTCACCACCACATCCCGGTGATCGACGCGGACAAGCAACTGGTGGGCATCATCACCCAGTCGGACCTGGTGAAGGCCCTGTACAAAGCAACGCGGCCTGCCGATTGATCCAATCGGGCAGGCCGCGAGGCGGTTGAGTCGACCTGGGCCGACCCCGGCCGGATGTTGGGTGCGGCCGAGGTCGGTGAGGTCAGGGCGGCATGAACATCAGCCGCGAACCAGCCTGGCGTCGGCGGGAGA
>NZ_DCXA01000101.1:417-5360 GCF_002328915.1 Aquabacterium sp. UBA2148 | reverse complement strand
CCGGGAGCCTGCCGCGAGGCCTGCCCCTTGTTCGCCAGGCCCAGCACCACCTGCAGGGCCAGTGCCACGGCGCCACCGATGAAGACGAGGTCACCGAAGGTGCGCACCCAGCGCAGGGTCTGCAGCAGCGGTTGCTGCATGAATTCCTCGCTGCGGGCGTACCACAGACCCTCGCTGGCGCTGGCGGCAAACTGGATGATGCCAATCGGCAGCAGGCTGGTGGTGATCATCAGCACCAGGCCGCCGTTGAGGCCCCAGAAGGCGATGGTCATCAGCCGATCGCTGAAGGCGAACTGCGGGCGCACGTAGCGCAGCACCAGCAGCGTGAAGCCCAAGGCCAGGAAGCCGTACACCCCGAACAGCGCAGCGTGGGCGTGCACCGGCGTGGTGTTGAGGCCCTGCACGTAGTACAGTGAGATCGGCGGGTTGATCATGAAGCCGAAGACGCCCGCGCCCAGCATGTTCCAGAAGGCCACGGCCACGAAGCACAGCAGCGGCCAGCGGAGGCTGTCCATCCACGGTGCACGGTCCTTGAGGCGCCAGTTCTCCCAGGCCTCGTGGCCCAGCACGATCAGTGGCACCACTTCGAGCGCGCTGAAGGCGGCGCCCACGGCCATCACCGGCGTGGTGGTGCCCGCGAAGTACAGGTGGTGGAAGGTGCCGGGGATGCCGCCCAGCATGAACAGCGAGGCCGATGCCAGGCTGGCCGTGGTGGCCATGTTGCGCGAGACCAGGCCCATGCTGCTGAAGACGAAGGCCAGCGCCGTGGTGGCGAAGACCTCGAAGAAGCCCTCGACCCAGAGGTGGACCACCCACCAGCGCCAGTACTCCATCACCGACAGGCTGGTGCGCTCGCCATAGAACAGGCCGGCGCCGTAGAACAGGCCGATGGCGCCGACCGATGCGGTCAGCAGCGCGAGCAGGTTCTTGTCTTCACCCTTGCCATCCGTCGAGCGCTTGAGCAAGGCGGGCAGCACCCCGCGCAGCATCAGCACCAGCCACAGCAGGATGCCGACCCACTTGAGGATCTGCCACAGGCGGCCCAGGTCCACGTACTCGTAGCCCTGGTGGCCCAGCCAGAAGTTCCACTCGGGCGGCAGCTTTTGCGCAATGGCCAGGTAGTTGCCGGCGAAGGAGCCGACGCACACCGCCACCAGCGCCCAGAAAAGCACGTCCACGCCCAGCTTCTGAAACTTCGGGTCTTTGCCGCCGTTGATGACGGGGGCGAGGAACAGACCGACGGCCAGGAAGCCCGTGGCGATCCAGAACAGCGCGGCCTGGATGTGCCAGGTGCGCGTGAGCGAGTACGGGAACCACTGCGACACGTCGATGCCGTAGAAATGCTGCCCCTCCACCGTGTAGTGGGCGGTGAAGCCCCCCAGGAACACCTGGAAGACGAACAGGGCCACGACCAGGAACAGGTACTTGCCGAGTGCGCGTTGCGAGGGCGTGAGCGCGAAGCTGGTCAACGGGTCGCGCGCGGGGGCTTGCGGCAAGGGCTCTTCGTGATCGCGCAGGAAGGACCAGCCCCACACCAGGAAGCCGACGCCCGCGAGCAGGATCACGACGCTGGCGATCGACCACACGATGTTCTCGCCACTGGGCTGGTTGCCGATCAGCGGCTCGTGCGGCCAGTTGTTGGTGTAGGTGACGTGCGCGCCGGGGCGCTCCGTCGCGGCGGCCCAGGCGGTCCAGAAGAAGAAATGCGTCATGGCCTGGCGCCGCTCGGCGCTGGGCAGTGTGTTCTCCTTCATGGCGAAGCTCTGGCGGCTCTTGCGCAGGGCGGGCGCATCGGAGAAGAGCTGATCGTAGTAAGCCGCCGTCTGCGCGATGGCCTGCGCGCGGCGGTCGCTGACTTGCAGCGTGCCGTTCGCGTCCGTGCGGTTGCCTCGGTACTCGGCCTTGAGCTCGGCGCGCAGCGCGCCTTGTTCGCCCACGCCAAGTTGTTCAAAGGCCTTGCCGTGGCGCTCTTGGGCGGCCAGGTCGAGCCAGGCGCTCAGCTCGCGGTGCAGCCAGTCGGCTGTCCAGTCGGGGGCCTGGTAGGCCCCGTGGCCCCAGATGGAGCCCAGCTGCATGCCACCGACCGACTGCCAAGCGGTCTGCCCGTCGAGGATGTCGTCCTGCGTGAACAGCTTTTGCCCGCTGGTGGTGCTGACCTGGTTGGGGATCGGCGGTGCCGAGCGGTAGACCTCGGCGCCGAAGTAGCCCAGCAGCGAGAACATCACGATGCACACGCATATCAGCGCGTACCAGTGCTTCTTGTACGGACCCATGTTGCTTCTTTCTTGTTGATGGATGGGTGATGCGGCCGTGCGCGTTCAGGCGCGTTCGAACAGCACGTTGTTTTCGAGGTGGATGTGGGCCATCAGGTCCTCGCGCAGGGTTTGCAGGCCCAGGTAGAGCGCGCGCCAGGTGTTGCAGGCGCCGCGGGGCAGGGTGATGCCGTTGGTCAGCGCTTCGAGCTTGGCGAGCTCTTCACCATGGTGGTCGTGTTCCATGCGCATCACGTTGACGGGCGGCAGGCTGGGGTGGCCCATGCCGCGCTTGTAGATCGGAAAGAGCACCATCTCTTCCTTCTGCATGTGGCTCTCCAGCTCCTGCTGCATGGTTTCGAGGTGATCGGCCAGGCCCAGCGGGCACTCGGGGCGGTCGCCGTGCACGTGCTCGACGCGGCGGGCCAGGCGGATCAGCTCGGGCAGTTGCTCGCGGTGGCGGGCGTGGTAGCGCGAGAGGATGTGGTCGACCAGGTCGGGCGTGGCGGCTTCCGTCCAGTCCACGACCTCGTCTGCGCCGTCTTGCAAGGCATCGAGCTGAGCGGCGATCTGCGAGGCGTCCAGGCCGGCCTTGTCGGCGGCGGTCTGCAGCGTTTGCTTGCCGCCACAGCAGAAGTCGAGGTGGTGGGCGTGGAAGACGCGGGTGGCACCGGGGATGGTGCGGGCCAGCAGGCCCAGGGATTGTTCGGCGTGGCTCATGGTGGGCTCCTTTTGAAAGTGGGTGACCAGGTTTGACTTGTCTGTGACACCGCAAACCTCAGACCAGCTCATGGGTCCTTTTAAATCAAGCACTTGCAAAATTTATGGGTAGAATAAACCCAGCTTAATTGGGTGTAAATGACCATGCAAAAGGTTGAAACAACCCTGATCGATCACATGGCTTTGGCCGACCTGACGGTGAGCCTGCCGCGCGCGGTGCGGCTGCAAAGGCTGGTCGGGCAGCTCAAGGCGCGCTTTGGTTGCGAGGCCGTGGTGTTGCTGCAGGAGGAGGACGAAGCGCTGCGCCCAGTGGCCGCCGAAGGGCTCAGCCGCGAGGCCCTGGGTCGGGCTTTCGAGGTGGCACAGCACCCGCGCCTGTCGACCATCCTGCTCAGCCGCGAGGTGGTGCACTTCGAGCACGCCAGCACTTTGCCCGACCCCTACGACGGCTTGGTCGAGGGCATGGCCGGCCACCCGCTGCCCGTGCACGACTGCATGGGCGCGAGCGTGCACATCGACGGTCGGCGCTGGGGCGCGCTCACGCTCGATGCCTTGAAGCCAGGCACCTTCGACGATGAGGCCCGCGAGGCCTTGCTGGCCTGCCTGCCCTGGGTGGGCGCGGCCGTTCGGGTCAGCCTGCTGGAGCAGGAGGTGCAGGTGCTGCGGCAGGCGAGGGTGACGGCATCAGGCGCTTCTGACTCGCCCATGCCCGGTGTGCGCACCGGCATCATCGGCCACAGCACGGCCTTGCAGCAGGTGCTGCACGAGGTCGACGTGGTGGCGCAGTCCGACCTGCCGGTGCTCCTGATGGGCGAGACGGGCACGGGCAAGGAGCTGTTCGCGCAGCGCGTGCACGAGCGCTCCGCACGGGCCAAGGGGCCGATGGTGCACATCAACTGCGCGGCGCTGCCCGAATCACTTGCCGAGAGCGAGCTCTTTGGCCACGTGCGGGGTGCGTTCTCGGGCGCGACCACCGACCGTGCCGGGCGCTTCGAAGCGGCTCGCGGCGGCACCATCTTCCTGGACGAGGTGGGCGAGCTGCCGCTGAGCATCCAGGCCAAGCTGCTGCGCACCTTGCAGAACGGCGAGGTGCAGCGCCTGGGCGCCGACAAGCCCGTGAAGGTGGACGTGCGCGTGGTGGCCGCCACCAACCGCGCATTGAAGGACGCGGTGAGCCAGGGAGGCTTTCGCGCCGACCTGTACCACCGGCTGTCGGTCTACCCCGTGCACGTGCCGCCGCTGCGCGAGCGCGGCGACGACGTGCTGCTGCTGGCGGGGCACTTCCTGGAGGTCAACCGGGCGCGGCTGGGCTTGCGCAGCCTGCGGCTGGACGCGGCGGCGGAAGTGGCTTTGCTGCGTTATGGCTGGCCCGGCAACGTGCNNTGGGCCGCGCCGCGCTCAAGCTGCTGAGCCGGGGCGTGAACCGGCGCGACATCGTGACCTTGACCGAAGACCTGCTGGACCTGGTCGAAACGCCGGGTGTGAACCTGGGCTTGGTTGGCTTGGCGCTTGCCGATGAGGCCGGTGCTCAGGGCGCAGCCCTTTCGTCGGCCGGGGCATCAACGGGGCAAGCCATGGGTGAGGGCGCTGCCGGACCAGGCATGGCTGGCTTGCGCGCGCAGGTGGAGCAGTTCGAGCGCGGGCTGGTGCGCCAGACCCTGCGGGCCGCTGGTGGCAACTGGGCCGAAGCAGCCCGCTGGCTGGGCATCGACGCAAGCAACCTGCACAAGCTGGCCAAGCGGCTGGGGGTGAAGTGAGGGCGAACTCGCTTTCACTGCCAGGTTGACGACTGTCAAAACCCTCCAGTCAGCATGCCGAAACACTAGCCCTGGTGTCTGGCGCTCATGTCAGCCACTAAATGTGTGGAGACCGCATGCCGACCAGCACCAGCCAGCCCGCCGCCAACGACCCCCGTGCCACCCCAGTGGCCGTCTTCAAACGCAACGGCGGCACGGCGGGCTTCCAGCCTGA
>NZ_DCXA01000101.1:0-331 GCF_002328915.1 Aquabacterium sp. UBA2148 | reverse complement strand
GGCGGGCTTCCAGCCTGAGCGCATCGCGCGGGCCATGGCCGCCGCGGGCGATGCCAGCAACGCTTTCGACGTCGATGAAGCCTGGCGCCTGACCGACGCCGTCATCCAGCGCCTGAGCGTGCGCGTGCCCACGGTGGAGCAGATCCAGGACGTGGTCGAGCAGGTGCTGCTCGATGCCGGCCACACCCAGGCCGCGCGCGCCTACATCGTCTACCGCGAGCAGCACCGCGCATTGCGCGAAGACCGCCGCACCGCGGTCGATGTCGAGCGCTCGGTCAACGAGTACCTGCACCGCCAGGACTGGCGCATCCACGCCAACGCCAACCAGGGT
>NZ_DCXA01000097.1:16945-19046 GCF_002328915.1 Aquabacterium sp. UBA2148 | reverse complement strand
AAAGCGGTCGAGCCCGAGCCTGTGGCCCCGCCCCCTCCGCCCAAGGCGGTCGAGCGCGCCGAGCCCGAGCCGGTCAAAAAGCCGGACATCGTCACCGAGCGCACGCCCAAGAAGGAAGACAAGCCGCGCAAGCAGCCCAAGGAAACCTTCGACACGACGCCGCCCAAGCCGGTGAAAAAGCCCGAACCCGTCAAAGACGACAGGGCCGAGAAGCTGGCCAGGGAGAAGGCGTCCAAGGCCGAGCAGGCGGAAAAAGCCAAGCTCGAAAAAGAGCGCCAGGTCCGCGAAGCCAAGGCCGCCGCCGACCGCGAGGCCCAACGCCAGGCCAACATCGCCAGGATGATGAACGAGCTCGGCGGCACCGGTGGTGCGGGCGTGCCCTCGGCCACCAGCGCGGGCCCGAGCGCGGCTTACGCGGGGCGCATCAAGGCGCGCATCAAGCCCAACATTGTTTTCACCGAGCAACTGATCCCGGGCAACCCGGTGGCCAAGGTCGAGGTGCGTTGTGCGCCCGACGGGCGAATCATGTCGGTCAAGCTGGTGTCTTCGTCCGGTGTGGTGGCTTGGGACGCGGCGGTGCTGCGCGCGATCGACCGCACCGAGGTGCTCCCGCTCGACGAGCGAGGCAAGGTGCCCCCCATGTTGCTGGAGTTCCGCCCGAACGACTTCTGAGGCCACAACTCAGTCGTCGAACTCCAGCGTCTCCTCTCCGTCCGCGCCCACCTCGGCCATCAGCTCCGAGGCCAGCCTGACCTCGTCGAGCATCACGGCCAGACCGGGCAGGTCGGAGTCCCAGGCCATGACCGTCGGCACGGGGCCCAGGTGTTCCAGCGCCTGCCGAAGCAGTGCCCAGCCCGAGGGCGAGACGCGCTGGCTGCGATCGGCGACACGCGAGTGTGACGGGGGCTGAGGCTGCGCACCTTCCCGGAAGCCACCCAGGCGAACCTGCCCGACCTGCGAAGGCGAGAGGGACCAGACCGTGTCCAGCACCAAAGCGGTGGCCCTTTGCCACAGGAGCCTCTCCGAGGCGGGTGCACCTTGGCTGGCCCGAACGCGGCCCAGCGCCTGGGCCAGCAGGCGGTCGGGCTCCAGCGTCAGGCGGCTGCGGGTCTGGCGGGCGATGTCCGCCAACTTGAGGGTGTCGCCCAAGGCATCGGCGTGCAGGCCCAGCTCCAGCAGCACGGGCTGACCCAGGCGCGACTGGATCACCTCCACCACCGCCGCCAGTGCCCCGGGGTCTCGCTCAGGCGTCAAGGGCAGGCTCAGGCGCCTGGGGTGCACGCCACCCAGGCGGTCGAGCTCCTCAAGCGGGCGCTCCACCAGGCCGACATCCCCGCTCAAACCGATTTCGCTGACCTGAACGGCCAGGGGCCAGCGTGAAGCCAGCATCCGCAGCCTGTCCTGCGGCACACCCTCGAGGGCCCCGATGTCGCTCGCGCGCACCTCGACAAAGCCCAGGGCAGGCGACAAACCCAGCAGGTCGGCCAGGTGCGGTGCGCGCAGACTGAGCCCAACGGGCTGGCGTGCCAACAGGGCGGTGGACGCTTTCATGGCCTCGATCTTGCCGGTTTCCGTGCCGAAATGCACGCCCCCAAACCCCGCTCTGTTCCATCCTTTGCCTCTCCCGCGCTTGCCTAGGATGGGTCACCATGTCCGACGACCTCGATCCCATCGCCGCCGAACCCGTCGGGTTTCGCTGGCCGACGCCGCCCTTGGCCAGCTACCCCACGGCCCGGGCGCAGCTGGACCACGAGCCCTGCGAGATCGTGGGGCTCAATGGGCGCGTCATGCAGGGCCGACTCAACCTGTTCGTGCCCGAAGACCAGGTGGCCCACATCCAGGTGCCGCCGGCTCGCACCACCATGCCGCTGCGCTTCGGTCAGTTCCGCAGCCTGTGCCTCAAGCGGCCGCTCTTGCCACTGGCCGAGCCCCTCGAGGGCGCGGGCGAACACGCTCAGGCCCTCAGCGAGCGCCCGGCCACCGAGTACGTCATCGAGCTGCATGGCGGCGGTGAACTGCGTGGCCAGACCATCGGCTGGATCGAATCGAATTTCGGCCTGTTCCTGTTCCCGCCCGAAGACGAGGCCGGGGGCGTGACCCG
>NZ_DCXA01000097.1:7514-16822 GCF_002328915.1 Aquabacterium sp. UBA2148 | reverse complement strand
ACCCTGGTGGCCGGTGAGGTGCTCACGCTGGAGCAGGTCGACCAGGCTGTGGCCCTGCAGGCCGCCATGCGCCAGCGCAAACTGGGCGACATCCTGCTCAACCAGCAGGTCGTCAGCCCGGAGCAACTGCTCGGCGCCCTCGAGCAGCAAAGCCGCATGCCCATGATCCGCATCGGCGAGGCGCTGATCGCCCTGGGCCTGATCACCGAGGCACAGCTCGAGGACGCGCTGCGGCAGCAGCAGAGCGACCGCACCGTGCCCCTGGGTGAGCTGATGGTCCGTTTGGGCCTCATCACCCGTCAGGACCTGATCGATGCGCTGGCCCGCAAGATGGGCTACCCGCTGGTCGACCTGATGCAGTTCCCCATCGACCCGGAGGCGCTGACCAAGGTGCCCTTCTCGGTGGCCGCTCGCGTGAGTGCCGTGCCCCTGATGTGGCGCGATGGCAGCCTGATCGTGGCCGTCGAGGACCCGAGCAAGCGCATCGTGCTGTCGGAGCTGGAGTTCGCCAGCCAGTGCCGCATCGTGCCGGTGCTGGCACAGTCCACGCAAATCGAATGGGCCCTGCGCGACGCCTACGGCAAGCTGGGTGCCGACGTGGCGGCCGTGCCGTTCAACATCCACGAGCTGACCTTGCCGGCCTACGAGCTCGACTCCGCCGCCACTGGCCGGCTGGTCGAAGACCTCGAGCGGGAACAGGACGGCGACCTGCAGGAAGACCGCTCCATCGAGCAGAGCGACAACTCCCTGGTGCGGCTGATCAACACCATGATCGTCGAGGCCCACAACCAGGGCGTCTCCGACATCCACGTCGAAGGCTACGCCGGGCGCGACAAGGTCAAGATCCGCTTTCGCAAGGACGGCCAGCTCGTGCCCTACCTGGAGCTGCCGCACACCTACCGCAGCGCCGTCATCGCGCGCATCAAGATCATGTGCGACCTCGACATCTCCGAGCGCCGCAAGCCGCAGGACGGCAAGATCAACTTCGCGCGCTTCGTGCCCCAGTACCGCATCGAGTTGCGCGTGGCCACCATCCCGACCAACAACGGCCTGGAAGACGTGGTGATGCGCATCCTGGGCTCGTCCCGCCCCATGCCGCTCGACAAGATCGGCCTGAGCCCCAACAACCTGAGTCGGCTGCAATCGGCCATGGAGCGCCCCTACGGCATGGTGCTGTGCGTGGGCCCCACCGGTTCGGGTAAGACCACGACGCTGCACTCGGCGCTGAGCTTCATCAACGTGCCCGAGCGCAAGATCTGGACGGCGGAAGACCCGGTGGAAATCACCCAGCCAGGCCTGAGACAAGTGCAGGTCAACCCCAAGATCGACTGGACCTTTGCCAAGGCTTTGCGCGCGCTGCTGCGCGCTGACCCGGACGTCATCATGGTGGGCGAAATGCGCGACACCGAGACGGCCCGCACGGCCATCGAGGCCTCGCTGACCGGTCACCTGGTGCTCTCGACCCTGCACACCAACAGCGCGCCCGAAACGGTCACCCGCCTGCTCGACATGGGCATGGACCCTTTCAGCTTTGCCGACTCGCTGCTGTGCGTGCTGGCCCAGCGCTTGGTGCGCCGCCTGTGCCCGGCCTGCAAGACCAGCGAGCCGGCCAGCGAAGAGCAGGTCGACGGATGGCTGGACGAGTACATGCATGTTTTCGGGCAGGAGCCCACCGGCGTCACCCGCGAGTCACTGCGTGCCGAATGGCAGGAACGTTTCGCGGTGGAGGGGCGTCTGCTGCATTGGCACAGCCCCGGTTGCGACCACTGCAGCCACACCGGGCACAAAGGCCGCCTGGGGCTGCACGAGCTGTTGGTGGTCAACGCCGAAACACGCCGCCTGATCCAGACCGGTGCCAGCCCCGACATGCTGCTCGCTCACGCTTTGCGCGAGGGCATGCGCACGCTGCGCCAGGACGGCATCGAGAAGGTGCTGTGCGGGTTCACGAGCATGGAAGAAGTGCGCGCCAGCAGCAACGCTTGAGTCGATGCGTTGAAGTTGCCCCGCAGTCACCGTTTGTTGTTGGGCTGCCGCACGCAAACCCGAAAAAAGGTGCAAGATAGGGGCGACGGGTTCACACCGTCTGGTGGGTAAAAGGCACTTTTCTTTGCCCACCTAGAAGGTGTGATTTCCACGATCTTTGGTGTGAAGGCGATGCTTGAGTGGTCGCGCCGGTGTCACCAGACGGGTAAACCGGGCCGATCTTCAGGCGTTGAACAGACAGGTCATTCGGACAGGTCGTTGACGAGGAGGTCAGCATGGACGTGATCAGCAATTTCGCCGCCCGCTACGAGCGCACCCGCGAAGAGGAATACTCCCTCGAGGAGTACCTCGACATCTGCAAACGCGACAAGACCGCGTTTGCCACCGCCGCCGAGCGCATGCTCCTGGCCATCGGTGAGCCCCAGATGATCGACACGCGCAACGACCCGCGCCTGTCTCGCATCTTCACCAACAAGGTCATCAAGATCTACCCGGCCTTCGAAGAGTTCTTCGGCATGGAAGACGCCATCGAACAGGTGGTGAGCTACTTCCGCCATGCCGCGCAGGGCCTCGAAGAAAAGAAGCAGATCCTCTACCTGCTGGGCCCGGTGGGCGGCGGCAAGTCGTCGATCGCCGAGCGCCTCAAGCTGCTGGCCGAGAAGGTGCCGTTCTACGCCATCAAGGGCTCGCCCGTGAACGAGTCGCCGCTGGGCCTGTTCGATCCGACGGAAGACGGCCCGATCCTGGAAAAGGAATACGGCATCCCGCGCCGTTACCTGCAGCGCATCCTCAGCCCCTGGGCCGTCAAGCGCCTGGAAGAATTCGGTGGCGACATCCGCCAGTTCAAGGTGGTCAAGCGCTACCCGAGCATCCTCAAGCAGGTCGGCATCGCCAAGACCGAGCCGGGTGACGAGAACAACCAGGACATCAGCTCGCTGGTCGGCAAGGTCGACATCCGCAAGCTCGAAACCTACGCCCAGGACGACCCGGACGCCTACAGCTACTCCGGTGGCCTGTGCCTGGCCAACCAGGGCCTGCTTGAATTCGTGGAAATGTTCAAGGCGCCGATCAAGGTGCTGCACCCGCTGCTGACGGCCACACAAGAAGGTAACTTCAAGGGCACCGAAGGCTTCGGCGCCATCCCCTTCGACGGTGTGGTGCTGGCCCACTCGAACGAAAGCGAGTGGAAGGCCTTCCGCAACAACAAGAACAACGAGGCCTTCCTCGACCGGATCTACATCGTCAAGGTGCCGTATTGCCTGCGCGTGAGCGAGGAAATCAAGATCTACGAGAAGCTGGTGAGGGGTTCGTCGCTGTCGGCCGCGCCTTGCGCCCCGGGCACGCTCAAGATGATGTCGCAGTTCGCGATCCTCACCCGCCTCAAGGAGCCCGAGAATTCGAGCATCTACAGCAAGATGCAGGTCTATGACGGCGAGAGCCTCAAGGACACCGACCCCAAGGCCAAGTCCATCCAGGAGTACCGCGACTATGCTGGCGTCGACGAGGGCATGAGCGGCATCTCCACTCGCTTTGCCTTCAAGATCATCTCCAAGGTCTTCAACTTCGACAGCACCGAGGTGGCGGCCAACCCCGTGCACCTGATGTACGTGCTGGAGCAGCAGATCGAGCGCGAGCAGTTCCCCGCCGAGACCGAGCAGAAGTACATCGCCTACATCAAGGAGATGCTGGCGCCGCGCTACGCGGAGTTCATCGGCAAGGAGATCCAGACGGCTTACCTGGAGAGCTACTCCGAGTACGGTCAGAACATCTTCGACCGCTACGTGACCTACGCCGACTACTGGATCCAGGACCAGGAGTACCGCGACACCGACACGGGCGAGATCTTCGACCGTGGATCGCTCAACGCCGAGTTGGAGAAGATCGAAAAGCCCGCCGGCATCGCCAATCCGAAGGACTTCCGCAACGAGATCGTCAACTTCGTGTTGCGGGCGCGGGCCAACAACGGCGGCAAGAACCCGCTGTGGACCAGCTATGAAAAGCTGCGCACGGTGATCGAGAAGAAGATGTTCAGCAACACCGAAGAGCTGTTGCCGGTCATCAGCTTCAACGCCAAGGCCAGTGCCGACGAGGTCAAGAAGCACGAGGACTTCGTCAACCGCATGGTCGAGAAGGGCTACACGGCCAAGCAGGTTCGCCTGCTGTGCGAGTGGTACCTGCGCGTGAGGAAGAGCTCTTGATCTGATGGCCCACCCCCGAGCGCCTTCCGGCGCTCCCCCTCAAGGGGGCGCCACCAGCGGCCCGGCGAAGCCGGATCCGTGGTGGCCGCTTGGATAAAAACGGCGGACTGCGTACATGACACGGCAACACATCATCGACAGACGCCTCGCGGGGAAGAACAAATCCATCGGCAACCGCGAGCGCTTCCTGCGCCGCCACAAGGACCAGGTCCGCGAAGCCGTGCAGCGGGCCATCAATGGCCGCAGCATCCGCGACATCGAAAAGGGCGAGGACATCGCCATCCCCAAACGGGACCTGGGTGAGCCGGTGTTCCGCCACGGTGACGGTGGCACGCGTGACGTGGTGCACCCCGGCAACCGCGAGTACGTGCGCGGCGACCGCATCGAAAAGCCCCAGGGCGGCGGCGGGCAGGGCAGCGGATCTGGCGATGCCAGCGACTCCGGCGAAGGCGAGGACGACTTCGTCTTCAGCCTGAGCAAGGAAGAGTTCATGCAGGTCTTCTTCGAGGACCTGGCCTTGCCCAACATGGTCAAGACCGCGCTGGCCGAGGTGCCGGAGTGGAAGAGCCACCGCGCCGGCTTCAGCAACGACGGCACGCCCAACAACCTGCACGTGGTGCGCTCGATGCGGGGTGCGCTGGGCCGGCGCATCGCGCTGGGTGCCAGCAGCCGCCGCGAGATCGAAGAGCTGGAAGAGCGCATGGCTGCGCTGCGAGCGGAGAAACAAGAGGGCGATGACGCGCTCGACCATGATCACGCGATCGAGATCGAACAACTCGAGGCGCGCATCAGGCACCTGCGTGGCCGCGTGGCGGGCATCCCCTTCCTCGATCCGATAGACCTGCGCTTTCGCAGCCGGGTCAAGGTGCCGGTGCCCACCACCAAGGCCGTCATGTTCTGCGTGATGGACGTCTCCGGCTCGATGGACGAGCAGCGCAAGGAGCTCTCCAAGCGCTTCTTCATCCTGCTGTACCTGTTCCTGACAAGGCACTACGACAAGATCGAGCTCGTCTTCATCCGCCATCACACGCAAGCGCAGGAGGTCAACGAGGACGACTTCTTCCACGCCACCGAAACCGGCGGCACCGTGGTCTCCAGCGCGCTGGTGCTGCTCGACGAGGTCATCCGCGCCCGTTACCCCACCAGCGAGTGGAACCTGTACGTGGCCCAGGCCTCCGACGGCGACAACTGGCACCACGACTCCAGCCGCTGCAAGGAGATCCTGGAAGAAAAGATCTTGCCCCTGGTGCGCTACTACGCCTACGTGCAGGTGGCCCAGACCGAGCAGAACCTCTGGGACGAGTACCTGAGCCTGGCCGAAACCCACAAGCACTTTGCGATGCGCAAGGTGCTGGAGGCCTCGCAGATCTACCCGGTCTTTCGCGAACTGTTCAAGAAGGAAGGAGTGGACGCATGAGTGCCTTGCTGACGCCCCATCGAGCCGAGAAACCCTTGCCGGGGCTGTCGGACTGGTCCTTCGACCTGATCGAGGAGTACCACGACGTCATCCGCGCCACGGCGCAGCGTTTTGGGCTCGACACCTACCCCAATCAGCTCGAAATCATCACCGCCGAGCAGATGATGGACGCCTACGCCAGCGTGGGCATGCCGGTGAACTACCGCCACTGGTCGTACGGCAAGGAGTTCATCGCCACCGAAAAGAACTACCGCCGCGGCCACATGGGCCTGGCCTACGAGATCGTCATCAACTCCAACCCCTGCATCAGCTACCTGATGGAGGAGAACACCATGGCCATGCAGGCCCTGGTGATCGCGCACGCGGCCTACGGGCACAACAGCTTTTTCAAGGGCAATTACCTGTTCCGCATGTGGACGGATGCGGGCTCGATCATCGACTACCTCGTCTACGCCAAGAACTACGTGGCGCGCTGTGAAGAGCGCCATGGCATCGATGCGGTGGAAGAATTGCTCGACAGCTGCCACGCGCTGATGAACCACGGCGTGGACCGCTACCGCCGGCCGGGCAAGCTGTCTCTGGACAAGGAGCTGGCACGCCGCGAAGAGCGCGAGGCCTACCTGCAGCAGCAGGTCAACGACCTGTGGCGCACGCTGCCCAGGCGCGCCGACCGCCAGGAAGAAGAAGCCGTCAGGCGCTTTCCGGCCGAGCCGCAGGAAAACCTGCTGTACTTCATCGAAAAGCACGCGCCTTTGCTGGAGCCGTGGCAGCGCGAGATCGTGCGCATCGTTCGCAAGGTGGCGCAGTACTTCTACCCGCAGCGCCAGACCCAGGTCATGAACGAAGGCTGGGCCACGTTCTGGCATTACACGTTGCTCAACACCATGTACGACGACGGCCACCTGACCGACGGCATCATGATGGAGTGGCTGCAGTCGCACACCAACGTGGTGTTCCAGCCGCCGGTGGGCCACCGCGCCTACAGCGGCCTGAACCCTTACGCGCTGGGCTTTGCGATGTACACCGACCTCAAGCGCATCTGCGAGAAGCCCACGCCGGAAGACCGGCACTGGTTCCCCGATTTCGCCGGCTCGGCCGAGAACACGCCCAAGGAAGAACACGCCTGGCTCAAGACGCTGGACTACGCCATGCGCAACTTCAAGGACGAGAGCTTCATCGGCCAGTTCCTTTCTCCGAAGGTGATGCGCGACTTCCGCCTCTTCGCCATCCGCGACGATGAAAAGGCCAGCGAGTACGAGGTCAGCGCCATCCACGACGAGATGGGTTACCGCGCGCTGCGCGAGACGCTGTCACGCCAGTACGACCTGGGCTCGCGCGAGCCCAACATCCAGGTCTGGAGCGTGAACCTGCGTGGTGACCGATCGCTGACGCTGCGGCACACGCAGCACAACGACCGCCCGCTGCACGACAGCACGCGCGAGGTGCTCAAGCACGTGGCGCGGCTGTGGGGCTTTCCGGTGCACATGGAAAGCGTCAACTCGCACGGCGACACCCGCCAGCACTGGACGGTGGTGCCCGCGAACATGGAGTGATCCGCAACAGGGGCGCGTGCCCCTGTGCGGGTCTTCAGGCTCGACCGATCAGCGAGCTGCGTTGTGGCGACGACGCTGCAGCAGGCCTGCGGCAGCCAGGCCGACCAGGCCGTAAGCCAAGCTCGAAGCTTCGGGCACGGCCGACACGCCGTCGAACTTCACCTCGGACAGGCCGGTGTAGTCGGCCTCGCCGTAATTGCTCTTGATGTCAAAGCGAACGAAGCGGGCGGTGGTGTCGCCCAGACCCAGCGTTTCGCCGCCGAAGGGGTCGGTGGTGGGCTTGCTCAGCACGAAGGCACCGAATTCGCTGTAGTTCACGCCGTCGGTGGACAGGCTGATGGACAGGTCCTGGACGGAGCGACCTTCGCCGCAGCAGCCAGGGCCGTAGTTCCAGATGGTCGTGCTGCCGATCTTGTACAGGCCACCCAGGTCAAAGGTCAGGTTGCCGGTGTTGACGCCGTCGAGCAGCCACTTGGCCTCCCAGTTGCCGCTGTGCAGGTCGCCGCTCAGGCCGTTGCCATTGATCAGGTTGACCGGGTTGTAGGTGTAGAAGGTCGACGAGGCGGTGACGCTGGCGACCGCAATCTCGGCGGCCTGCGCGGATGCCAGGGCGCTGGCGCCGATGAGCATGGCGGCAATGACGCGGGAAGAACGGGACATGTGAACTCCTGAAGTTGTCTTGCGAATGGAACGAGTGCCGGTGACGGCTGTCGCACTCTAAGCTCCCATGCGGATTCAGGCACTCCCCACCTCATGGGGTTGCGTTTCCCTTTTTGTCTGATTTTTGACCCATGCCAAGGCTGATCATGGCGCTCGCTTCAGCGCGCTCGGCGCAGGTCCTGCAGCCATTGCCCTTTTGCTCGTGCATCGGCTTCGTGGGGCTCGTCGCGCCATGTCTCGGCCAGTGCCTGCTCGTACCAGCCCCTCATGGAGGGCAGGGCGAGCATGCGTTGCACGTAGGCGCTTGCAACGTCGCCCAAATCAGGGGAATAGGTCTGGGCACGGAAAGCCAGTGGCGCAAAGAAGGCGTCCACGGCCGTGAACCGATCTCCGGCCAGGAAGGGCCCGCCAAAGCGCTGCAGGCCTTCTTGCCAGAGCGTTTCGGCGCGCTGCCAGTCGGCTCTCGCCGCAGCAGGCCAGTTGCTCAGGCGGATGCGCAGGCCACAGTTCATGGTGCAGGTCTCGCGCAGCGCGAAGAAGCCCGAGTGCATCTCGGCGCTGGCGCAGCGGGCCCAGGCGCGAGCGGTGGCATCGGTGGGCCACACGCCGGGGTGGCGTTCTGCCAGGTACTCGGTGATGGACAGAGAGTCCCACACGACTTGTCCGCCGTCGTGCAGGCAAGGCACCTTGCCGGTGGGCGAGAAGCGGGTGAACTCGACCTCGCCGAAGGGCTCGAGCCTTTCTTCAAAGGGCAGTCCCAGCTCGCTCATCAACAACCAGGGCCGCAGCGACCACGATGAGTAGTTCTTGTTGGCGATGTGCAGCGTGTACATGGCGTTGGTTCCTCATCCCAGGCGTTTTTCATCATCGCGATGGGCGTGGGCGCTCGCTGCGATGTGCGGTTGGCAATCATGCCGCAGACCGATCGACCCGGCGAGTCGTGGCAATCAGCTGTCGAGCTCCTGCACCATGCTGTCGACGGCGCGCTGCATCAGGCTGCGGTCTTCCAGGCTGGTGGCCAGGCCTTCGGCGCGCAGGCGCTCGAGCGCGCGGCGGCTCAGGGAGTGCAGGCGGCCTGCCAGGTCGCTGCCGAACATGTAGAACTGGCGGTTTTCGCTGACCCACAGCAGGCGGGCGGTGGTCCATTGGCCTTGCATGAAGAGCTTGCACCAGGTGCCCGGGGTGAGGGCGTCGGCCCACTGGCGGCGGCGCGCCAGGATGGCCGCGTCGTCGGCGTTCTCGCCAAAGGCCATGGGCACCGTGGGCAGGGAGCCCAGGTTGGTGTCGAGCGGTCGGCCATCGGCCTGGGCAAAGCGCAGGTCGTCGAGCAAGGCGTCAAGGTTGGCCAGGGTGCTGGACTCGAAACCGGTGCGCTCGCGTTCCAGCTTGGGCGGCTTGGGTGTGGCCATGAGCACGCGGGTGTGCATGCGCATGAGGGCTTCGAGCAGGGTGTCCTGCTCATGGCGGGGCATGTTGATGCTGGCCATGCCTCGTTGC